>DATEKI010000106.1:0-18592 GCA_035277545.1 Rhodanobacteraceae bacterium
GTTGAACGGACACATCCACCAGATCCAGCAGAAGATCGAAGGCAACGTGACCTTCCATACCGCGCGCTCGACCGCGTATCCGCAACCCGCGCCGGGCGTCGGTCCCGCGCCCGGTCCGCTGCAGAACCTGCCCGCCGGCAAATTGCACGACACCATCGGCGTCCGCAATGTGCGGCATGTGCGCGGCACCGGCGCGCTGGCCATCACCGAGCACACGCTCGCTTGACTTTTCATCCTTTCCGGAGCGCTTCCATGCAACGATTTTTCGTCGCGGCCGCCTTGCTGCTCGCCGCGCTGTCCATGCAAGCCGCGTCATCGGCACCCGCCGTCTACCCGGTGGACATCCGCAACTTCCACTTCCAGCCGATGCAAGTGGTGGTGCCGGCCGGCGCCACGGTGACCTGGACCAACCACGACGAGGAGCCGCACATCGTCACCAGCGCAGGCGGCCGGTTCAAGTCCTCGCCGGCGCTGGACACCGACGATCATTACAGCGCGGTGTTCACCAGGCCCGGCACGTACGCGTACTACTGCTCGATCCATCCGCAGATGACCGCGACCATCGTCGTCAAATGAAACGGGGCAGCCTGCGCCGCCCCGTCGATCACATCCACCAAGCCATTCAGCGCGACTGCGGTTCCGGCGGCGGCAACGATTCCAGATCGTCGTCGGATTCCGCGTGCTCGGCCTTGTGGGTTTCGCCGATCACCAGGTACACCGCCGGCACCACGAACAGCGTGAACAGCGTGCCGATCGAGAGGCCGGTGAAGATCACCAGGCCCATGTCGTGGCGGCCCGCCGCGCCCGCGCCACCCGCGAACACCAGTGGCACCACGCCCAGCACCATGGCGAGCGTCGTCATCAGGATCGGCCGCAGACGCACGGAAGCGGCTTCCTCGATCGCGTCGCGCTTGCTGTAGCCATGCTCGCGCTGCAACTGGTTGGCGAATTCCACCATCAGGATGCCGTGCTTGCTGATCAGGCCGACCAGCGTCACCAGGCCCACCTGGGTGTAGATGTTGAGCGAGGAAAACCCGAGGTTGATGAAAAGCAGCGCGCCGAACGTCGCCATCGGCACCGCCACCAGGATCACCAGCGGATCGCGGAAGCTTTCGAACTGCGCCGACAGCGCGAGGAACACGATGATGATCGCGAACATCAGCGTGAACAGGAAGCCGCCCGATTCCTGCATGAACTGGCGCGACTGGCCCGCGTAGTCCGCGGTGTAACCCGACGGCGCCACCTGGTTCAACGTGTCTTGCATGAACGTGAGCGCCTGGCTCAACGACACGCTGGGCGCGATCACGCCGGAGATGGTGGCAGAGTTCAACTGCTGGAAGTGGTTGATCGATTCCGGCACGGTCTGGTACGTCAGGTGCGCCACGGTGGAAGCCGGAATCATGCCGCCCGACGGCGTCTTGATGTAGTAGTGGTCGAGTTGCGCCGGATTCAGGCGATCCACCTGCGCGACCTGCGAGATCACGCGGTAGGAGCGGCCCGAGATCGAGAAGTAGTTGACGTAGTTGCCGCCCAGCGCCGCCGACAGCGCGGCACCCACGCTCTGCTGGGTCATTCCGAGCGCGGCCACCTTGTCGCGATCCAGCGTCACCGTCGCCTGCGGCTGGTCGATCTTGAGATCCGAGTCGACGAAGAAGAACATGCCCGACGCCTGCGCCTTCGCCAGCACCTGGTGCGCGACGTCGTTCAAGTTCTGCAGCGGCTCGGTGGTCTTGATCACGAACTGCACCGGCAGGCCGAATGCGCCCGGCAGCGAGGGGAACTGGAACACCGCCATGCGCGCGCCGGCAATGTTGTCGAGCTTGGGCTGGATCGCCTGCTGGATCTCGGTGGCGCTGCGGCTGCGGTCGCCCCACGGCTTCAGCATGATGCCCGAGAAGCCCTGGTTCACCGCGCCCATGCCGGTGAACTGGAAGATGTGGGTGTACTCGGGCAGCGACTTGGCGATGTCGAACACCTGCTTCGTGTACAGCCCCATCTGGGTGATGGTGGCATTGGGCGGGCCCTGCGTCTGCGCCAGCACGATGCCCTGGTCTTCCTGCGGCGCGAGTTCCGACTTGGCCGTCTTGAACAGGTAGACGTTGCCCGCGAGGATCAACGCGCCGAACACGATCGCCACGACCCAGGTATCGAGCGAGGAATGCAGCATGCGGCGGTAGCGGTCGCGCACGTAATTCGAAACCTTGTCGATGCGCTTGACGAACGGCTTTTCGTGGTCCGACTCGCGCAGCACCTTCGAACACAGCATCGGCGACAGCGTCAACGCGATGACCGCCGAGATCACCACCGCACCAGCCAGCGTGAACGCGAATTCGGTGAACAGCGCGCCGGTCAGGCCGCCCTGGAAGCCCACCGGCACGTACACCGCGATCAGCACGATGGTCATCGCGATGATCGGCGTGGCCAATTCGCGTGCGGCAAGCAGCGCCGCCTTGAGCGGCGAATGCGCATCCTTCATGTGGCGATCGACGTTCTCGACGATGATGATCGCGTCGTCCACCACCAGGCCGATCGCCAGCACCAGCGCCAGCAGCGTCAGCAGGTTGATCGAGTAGCCGAGGACCAGCATCACCAGGAACGCACCGATCAGCGACAACGGCATCGCCAGCAACGGGATCAACAGCGAACGCAGGGTGCCGAGGAACAGGAAGATGACCACGGCGACGATCAACAGGGTTTCGACCAGCGTCTGCACCACCTCGCTGATCGATGCGCGGATGAAGTCGGTGCCATCGTAGGCAATGCGGCCCGACAACCCGGCCGGCAACTGCGACTGGATCTGCGGGAACACCTTGCGCACGCGCGCGATCACGTCCAGCACGTTGGCGTCGGGCGCGGCCTTGATGCCGATCGCGACGGTGTGCTGGCCGTCGAACGAGAATTCGGAGTTGTAGTCTTCCGCACCCAACTGGACCTCAGCCACGTCCTCGAGGCGCACCACGTTGGCACCGTCCGCCTTCACCACCAGGTTCCTGAATTCGTCGACGGTGTGCAGGTCGGTGGCCGCGGTCAGGTTGACGCTGACCATCTGGCCCTTGGTCGTGCCGATGGCCGAAAGGTAGTTGTTCGCCGCCAGCGCCTGGTTGACGTCACTGGCGGTGACGCCATGCGCGGCCATCTTCACCGGGTTCAGCCACGCGCGCAGCGCGAAGGTGCGCGCACCGATGATCTGCGCGCTCTGCACGCCCTCGACCGCGCTCAGCTGCGGCTGCACCACGCGTGTCAGGTAATCGGTGATCTTGTTGGATGGCAGCGTCTTCGAAGTGAAGCCCAGGTACATCGAGGCGACCTGCTCGCCCGTCTGCAGGGTGATCACCGGCTGCTGCGCCGCCTGCGGCAACTGGTTCTTCACCGAGTTGACCAGCGCCGAGATTTCGGTGAGTGCCTTGTTGCCGTCGTAGTTGAGGCGCAGCGTCACCGTGATCAGTGACACGCCAGGCGTCGACGACGAAGTCATGTAGTCGATGCCCTGCGCCTGGGCGATCGCCTGTTCCAGCGGCTGGGTGATGAACCCGCCCATGGTCTGCGCGTCGGCGCCGAAATAGACGGTCTGCACGACGATGGTCGCGCTTTCCGTCTTGGGGTACTGGCGGATCGGCAGGGATGTCACCGCGCGCAAGCCCAGCACCAGGATCAGCAGGCTGACGGTGGCGGCGAGGACCGGACGCTTGATGAAGAGATCGGTGAATTTCATGGGCCTACTCTGTTTATTGCCATTGGCATCGCTGCGGGCACGTCGAATTGCGATGAGCGTCCTTGCCGCTTTCTGCCCGCTTCACCAAAAGCGGTTCCGCTCGCTCCCGCGAGCGGGCGACTTTTGTTTCGGCAAAAGTCGCCAAAACCATTGCACCGGGCATGCCGGTCTCGCCAACGTCCTGTTGTCTCGACTGCCCTGCGTCGCTCGCTGCACGCGCGCCGGCGCGAACTCGCGCATCCCTGCGCTCGGACATGCGCGCCTTTTCCGCACGCGCAGCTGCGCTACTCGGCGTCATGCAACGGCGCATTTCCGCTCCGTTGCCGGCCATCCATGGCCTGTCTTTTCGTGCACGCCTATTCCTCCACCGGATGCGGATTCGGGCTGAACGCGGGCTCGACCTTGTTGTTGATGTTCACGGGCGTGTGGTTGCGGAGCTTCAACTGGCCGCTGGTGACGACCACGTCGCCCTGCTTGATGCCGGTCAGCACCGCGACCTGGTCACCGCGCGTCGGACCGACCGTCACGACCACCTGCTGGACGTAATGATCCGGCGCGTTCTTGTCCTTCGCCGCCTTCGCTGAAGCCTTGGCAGGCTTGCCGTCGTCGCCGGACGCCGGGGGCTGGCCCTGGTGGACCACGAACACCGTGTCGCCGTAAGGCGCGTATGAAATCGCGGTCTGCGGCAGCGTGAGGTAACGCTGGCTGGCGCCCGAATCCGCCGCGACCCTGGCGAACATGCCCGGCACCAGCAGCTTGTCGGGATTGGCCACGGTCGCCTCGACGCCCACGTTGCGCGTCGCGAGGTCGACCTTGGGATCGGTGGCGCTGATCTTGCCCGCAAACGCCTTGCCCTTGAACGCATCGGCGGTCACGTCGACATTGCCGCCCGTACGCAGCGTCGCCAGCGACGACTGCGGCACCGTGAAATCCACGTACACCGGATCGAGTTGCTGCAGCGTCACGACGGCGGTTCCCGCGCTGATGTACTGACCGGCATTCGCGGTGATGATGCCTACGCGGCCGGCGAACGGCGCGCGCAAGGTCTTCTTTTCCACCAGCGCCTGCTGCGCGGCGGCATTGGCCTGCGCGCTTTTCAGGTTGGCCATGTCGGTGTCGTACTGCGCCTTGCTGATCGCCTGCACCGCGAGCTGCTGCTTCGAACGGTCGGCGGTCAGCTTCGCGAGTTGCGCGGCGGCCTGCAGCGACGCCAGCGTGGCGCGATCCTGGTCGTCGACCAGCTTGATCAGCACCTGGCCCTTCTTGACGTCGGCACCGGACTTCACGTCCACGCTCGCGACCAGCCCCGCGACATCGAACGCGAGGTCGCTGCCGTGCACGGCGCGCACGTTGCCGACCGCCTCGACGTGCGGCTGCCAATCCTGGTATTCGGCGGTCATGGTGCTGACCGTCTGCGGCGGGTTGGCCATGGACTTCATGAACTTGCCGATCATGATGCCCTTGAAGGTGTTGAAGCCGATCAGCAGGGCGAACAGGATCACCACCGCGACGACGACGATGATCAGGCGCTTGCGCTGCTTGGGCCGCGCGGAAGTTGCGTATGCGTTCATGGGTCAGGGCTTCGATGCGTGGGCTTCGGATAATTGCGGGGTGCCTTGCCACCCACCACCCAGGGCCGCATACAACGCGGCGGTGTCGGCGAGGCGCGAGGTGCGCGCGGCGATTTCGGCGATGCGTGCCTGCTGGTACTGGCGTTCGGCCGACAGCAGGGTCAGGTAATCGACTGCACCGACCCGGTACTGCGCGCGCGTCAGCGACAACAGTTTTCCGGCATCCTGCTCGGAAGTGCTTTGCGCCCGCAGCGATTGCGCGTCGTAGTCCAGCGCCTGCAGCGCATCAGCCACGTTCTGGAAAGCGACCAGCACGGTCTGCTGCCAATCCGCCAGCGCCGCATCCATGCCCGCCTCGGCGGCGCGCTTCTGGTGCAGCAACTGTCCGCCATGGAACAACGGCTGCAGCAGGCCGAGCCCGATCGACCAGCCACCGCTGCCGGCGGCGAACAGGCCGGAAGTGGTGAGCGCCTGGCTGGTCAGGCTGCCGTTCAAGCTGAGCTTGGGCAGCATGTCGGCGGTCGCGACGCCAACCTGCGCGGTCGCGGCGTGCAGTTGCGCCGAGGCCGCGCGGACGTCGGGGCGCTGCGTCACCACCGTCGAAGGCAGGCTGACCGGAATGTCGGTGGGCAACGTGACGTCGGCCAGCGTCACCGGCTGCAACTGCAGTTGTGCCGGCGTGACACCGAGGTAGGTCGCGAGCTGGTTCTGCGTCGCCGAGAGCTGCTTCTCCAGCGGCGGCAGCGTCGCTTCGGTCGCCGCGAGTTGCGAGCGCACGGCCAGCGTGTCGGACAAGGACTTCGCGCCGATCGCCTGCTGCTTCTGCGCGATGTCGAGTTCCTGCTTCAGCGAATCGACGATCTCGTGCGTGGCCTTGACCTGTTCGCGCAGGGAGGCTTCCTGCAGCGACGCGGTGACGACGTTGGCCGCCAGCGTCAGGTAAGTCGCATCGAGTTGCGCGCGGCTGACGTCGGCCTGCGCGGCTTGCGCCTCGATGCCGCGGCGCACGCCGCCGAAGATGTCGAACACGTAGCCGACGCTGACACCCGCGTTGTACACGGTGTAAGGCCCGAGCGCCTTGCCGTTGCCGGTCTGGATGCCCGATTCCTTGGCGCGGGTGGCACCGGCGTTCGCATCCAGCGACGGGAACAGGCTGCCGCGCGCAGCCTTGGCGGTTTCCTCGGCCTGGCGCAATGCGGCCTGCGCGGCCGTGATCGAGGGACTGTGCTGGAATGCCTGCTGCACGCGGCGATCCAGTTCGGCGTTGCCGAACGTGGTCCACCAGCGCTGCGGGACGTTCTTGCCTTCCAGGAAACGCTGCGCATCGCCACCGGACGTATCCGCGGCGGCCGTGGATTGCGGCAGCGGCGCGACCGTGTAACGGTCGACGGCGGGCGCGGCCGGAACCCGGAAATTCGGACCGACCGCGCATCCGGCAAGCGCCAGAACGGCCGTCGCCAATGTGGCCCGCCTCGCGGCAGACTTGAGAGGTGTCATGGGTTGCGTCATTCAGGCTGGAGGGCGGTCTGAAGTGTTCTGCAGGGCGCCTGGCGGGCAGCCTGCTTAACTGAACTGCGCGGTATTGTATTTACGGCAGGGTCATTGTGCAAGGACGGAATCGATGTCGAAAGGGCAAGACGTCATGGGTTCGTGGATGACAGTTGTCACCGGCATGTCGCGTCGTTGGCGCATGCATCCATGACGATCGAGGCGTGTGCAATTCGACAACCGCCGTGAAGCCCCGGCACGGGCGCGAGCGGCGCACACTACATGAGGCCGCGTGAACCGGGGTTATTCCGGCGACGCGAGGCGATGCGCTTCGGCGAGGTATTCCCGGCTCTGCATCTCGATCAGGCGGCTGATCGTGCGCGCGAACTCGCCGCGCAGGCGCGTGCCGTCGTAAAGCTCGACCACCGGCACTTGTGCGGTCACGGCCAGCTTCACGCGACGGTCGTACACCTCGTCGATCAGGTGCACGAAACGCTGCGCGGCATCTTCGTTGAACGGCGTGAACTGCGGGAGGCGTGAAATCAGGATCGCGGGATACGTCCGGGCCAGTTCGATGTAATCCGCGGAGCCGTAGGGGCCATCGCACAATGCCGCGAAATCGAACCACGCGGCCTGCACGCACACACGCCGCGCACGGAAGCTGCGGTCGTTGACCTTCAACTCGACGTCTTCTTCGACCGTGCCCTGCGCCAACTCCGTGAACAGGCGTGCCAGCGCCGCCTCCGCGCGCGCGTCGTCCGGCGTCAGGTACACCGGCGCACGGGTCAACGCGCGCAGGCGCCAATCCTGCGAGGATGCCAGTTCCAGCACCTCGCAATGCTGCTCCAGCAGGTGGATCGCAGGCAGGAAGCGTTCGCGCTGCAGGCCGTTCCGGTACAGGTCGCGCGGCGGCGTGTTCGACGTGGTGACCAGCGTGACGCCGCGCTCCACCAGCGCGCGCAGCAGGCCGTACAGGATCATCGCATCGCCGATGTCCGTGACCATGAACTCGTCGAGACACAACACCCGTGCGCGTGCGGCAATGCCTGCCGCGACCCGCGGCAGCGGATCGCGCACCTCGCCGAGCACGCGCAACCGTGCGTGCACGTCCAGCATGAAACGATGGAAATGCACGCGCAGCGCGATCCCTTCCGGCAACGACGCGACGAACTGGTCCATCAACATGGTCTTGCCGCGGCCGACGGCGCCCCACAGATACAAACCGCGCAGCGCCTGCGTGCGTCCGCCGAAGCGCGCGCGCCACCGCGCAAACACGCCCGGCGGCGGCGCCAGCACCGCGTCATGCAGGCGATCGAAGGCTGCGAGCGCCGCACGTTGCGCCGGATCATCCTGCCAGCGGCCTTCGGCAACGCCACGTGCGTAGAGCGCGCCGGGAAGCGCGCCGGAAGGAACCCCTTGCGTTTCGGTCATCGTGTCGGTGGCAGCCACGACCGGATGGCATTCTTCACCGCGCCGCGCAGGTCCATCAATCGCCGATGGAAGAAGTGTCCGGTTTCGGGCATGCGGATCAGCGTCGGCTGCGGGTCCAGCGTTTCGACCCAGTCGAACACGCCCTGCGGATCGACCACTTCATCGTCCTCGCCCTGCACCACCAGCCACGGGCAGCCCGGCATCGCCAGTTCGGCGAATTCGTAACGCCCGACCGGCGGCGCGACGGTCACGAGTGCATCCGCGCCCAGCGAACGCGCGGAACGCAAGGCAACATAGCTGCCGAAAGAAAATCCCGCCAGCCACAGGGCGTCGCCGGGCTGCGCCTGGCGCACCCACTGCGCCACGGCGACGAGGTCGCCGCTTTCCCCATCGCCGTCGTCGAACGCACCGGTGGAAGCGCCGACGCCGCGGAAATTGAAACGCACCGTGGCGAGTCCCGATTCGCGAAACGATCGCTCCAGCATCGTCACGACCTTGTTGCGCATCGTGCCGCCCTGCTGTGGATTCGGGTGGCAGATCACGACCGTGCCGGAACGCGCCTGGTCCGGTTCCGGCACCGCGGTCGCCACTTCCAGCGTACCGGCGGGTCCGGGCAGCGCGAACGTGGCGGGGGCGTCTGGGAAGCCGGCCGGGGCCGGCGGCAAGGCGTCGCTCATGGGGTGGATGATAATGGGAAACAGCCATGAACCACCTCGCCCATGCCCTGCTTGCCGACGCCGGTGGCGTCGAGTTCGCGCTGGGCAGCGCGCAGGGTGATTTCGTGCACGGACCGCCCGATCCCGCCTGGCCCGAAGCACGCCAGGCCGGCTTGCGTTTCCACCGCTCCATCGATCGCTTCACCGATGCGCATCCCGAAGTGGTGGCCGCGCGCAACGCATTCGAGCCGCCGCTGCGCCGCTACGCCGGCATCGTGCTGGACGTCTGGTTCGACCACCTGCTGGTGCGCGGATGGCATCTCTATTGCGCGGAAGAACCGCTGCCCCGGTTTTCGCGCCGTTGGCTGACACTGCTGGACGGTCACGCGGCGGAATTGCCGGCGTCGCTGCGCGCCTTCCTCGCCTGGATGCACGCCCACCACCTGCCCGAGGCCTACGGTGACGAGGCCACGCTCGATGCCGTGTTCCATGCGTTGGCACGGCGCCTGTCGCGCCCGTCGCCGATCGGCGAGGCGCTGCCTGCGCTTCGCGACCGGTCGGGGACGCTGCAGCGTCACTTCGATGCGTTCTTCCCGGAACTCGTGGCGCACGCGCGCGACCTGCGCGGCGCTTTGCTGGCCTAGGAATCGCCCCTCGCCACCCGGCTGGCGACGACTGCGCGCCAGCCGAGCAAGCCTGCCAAACCGGCTGCCGCAGCGGAAATCGCGCCGATCGCGCCGAGCGAGGCGCCCAGTGCACGCAGGCTGTCCAGCGCACTCGCCACCGTCACGTCACCGAAGCGCCACACCGCGGTCTCGACGAAGTTCTTGCCCTTGTAGCGTATTTCGCGCGCGGTGCGCGCGTACAGCGCGTCCGAAGCCGGTTTGGTGACGCCGTACGCGAAGCTGCGCGTCACGATCAGCATCAGCGGGATCAGTGCGATCGTGGCGCCGGCCACGCCGAACTGCGCGGCGCCGAACAGCGCCACCGCCACCAGCATCGCGACGTTCACCACGGAGGGGAGCACCAGGCCCGGGACGATGCCGAAACGCGGCAGCATCCAGCGCGTGAGGCCCACCTGCAACGCCATCTGGATCAGGTTCACGGCGAGATCGATATGCCCGTAGAACGCGGTGCGCGCCGCGGCATCCGCGAAATGCGCCTTGGCGTAGTCGGCGACCAGCGCGTACGCGAGCGTGCCGACGCCGTCCGAGCACAGCATCAGCAGCGCCATCAGGCGCAGGAACGGATCGGCAAAGGTCGCGCGCAGGCCCGCCAGCATCGAACCGCCGATCGGCGTGGCCAACCCGGCCCGCGAAGGGCGCGCCGACAGCCGCAACATCAATCCCAGCGCGATCGACAACAACACCGCCGACACGACCAGCAACGGCGCCACGCCGATGCGTTCCACCAGCAACGACGTCAACGCGGGTCCTCCCAAGGCACCGAACGCACCACCCAGGGCGATCAGCGGAAACGCCCCCTTGGCACGCTCGCCCTCGAACAGATCCGCCATCAGGCTCCAGAACAGCGACACCACGAACAGGTTGAACACGCTGACCCAGATGAAGAAACCGATGCCGAGCGTGCGCGCACCAATCCGCGCCTGCGCCGCGAACAAGGGGACGAACGCGACCAGGCAGGCAATGAAGAAGCCGCAGCTCCAGCCCAGCAACGCGCGCCGCGGCAGGCGCGCGGACAGCCAGCCGAACACCGGTGCGACGGCAAGCATCGCGACGAAAGTCCCGGCATAGAACCACGGCAGCGCGACCGATCCCGTCGCCCCCGCGAGTTGGTCGCGCACCGGGCGGATCACGTAATAGGCGGCCAGCAGCAAGAAAAACGCCAGTGCGGCGAGCGCTTCCTCACCGCGGGCGTGGAAAGTCTGGCGTGTCGGCATGCGGCACTGCATCGTCCGTGCAAGCGCGCACACTAGCACGCAAGCCATGTCGCGACGCACCCGCCGGGCCATGCCAGAATGCGTCCGCCATGACGAGCAACGTCAGCTTCGACCACATCATCGTCGGTGCGGGTTCGGCCGGTTGCGTGCTCGCGGCGCGGCTGTCCGCCGACCCGTCACGACGCGTCCTGCTGCTGGAAGCCGGGTCGCGCGACTGGCACCCGTTCATCCACATGCCGGCCGGCATCGCCCGCCTCGCCGGCAACCGCCGCATCAACTGGAACTACACGACCGCACCCGAACCGCAGCTCGGCGGTCGCACGATCTGGTGGCCGCGCGGCAAGGTGCTGGGCGGGTCCAGCTCCATCAACGCGATGTGCTATATCCGCGGCAACCCCACCGATTACGACGACTGGGCCGCGGCCACGGGCGACCCGCGCTGGGCGTGGCGCAACGTGCTGCCGTACTTCAAGCGCGCCGAGCGCAACAGCCGCGGTGCGAACGAATGGCACGGCGGCGAGGGGCCATTGGGCGTGTCCGACCTGCGCCACGTCAATCCGCTGACGCACGCGTTCGTCGAGGCGGGCGGGCAGCTTGGTTTGGCACGCAATGACGACTTCAATGGCGTGACGCAACTCGGCGTCGGCCTGTACCAGGTCACGCAGTGGGATGGCGCCCGCAGCTCGGCCGCGGTCGCGTATCTCGACCCGGTGAAGTCGCGGCGCAATCTCCGCGTGATCACCGATGCGCTGGCCACGCGCATCACGATCGACCGCGCGGAAGCCAGACAGGGGCGCGCCACGGGCGTCGCTTGCAGCGTGCGCGGCAAGCCCGTCCACTTCACGGCCGGCGAAGTGATCGTCTGCGGCGGCACCATCAACTCGCCGCAACTGTTGATGCTGTCCGGCATCGGCGACGCGGATGCGTTGCGCCGGCTGGGGATCGAGGTGATGCAACACCTGCCCGGCGTCGGCGCCAACCTGCAGGACCATCTGGACGTCTGCACCCTTCAGCACGAAACGCAGCGCACAAGCTACGATCGCGCCAGCGAAGTGAAAACGGCGTTCGACTGGTTCCTGCGCGGCCATCGCGGCATCGGCACCAGCAACATCGCCGAGGGCGCCGCATTCCTGCGCTCGCCGCTGGCCACGGATGCGCGCGCCGACATCCAGTTGCATTTCATCCCGGCGATGATCGACGACCACGGCCGCCAGCGCCTGGCGGGCGACGGCTACACGATGCACGCGTGCTTCGTGCGTCCACGCAGCCGCGGCCGCATCACGCTTACCAGCACGGACGCCCGCGACAAACCGCGCATCGAGGCGAACTACCTGGGCGACCCGGACGGCTTCGACCTCAAGATGCTGGTCGAATGCGCACGTGTATCCATTGCGGTGTTCGAGCAGCCGGCCTTCGATCATTACCGCGGTGCATGGATTTACCCGGCCCGCAAACCCGAAAGCACGGCGGAATGGATCGAATTCGTGCGGGCACGCGCGGAAACGGTGTACCACCCGGTCGGCACCTGCCGGATGGGGCGCGACGACCACGCAGTGGTGGATTCCGAACTGCGTGTGCATGGCTTAGCCGGCCTGCGCGTCGTGGACGCCTCGGTGATGCCGGCGCTGCCGTCGGGCAACACCAACGCGCCGACGATCATGCTGGCCGAACGGGCGTCTGACCTGATCCTTGGGAAGTGACGTCGGCCGGATCCGCCAGCAGCGGCGGCAACGGACAGCCGAGCACCGCGCACACCACGCGCAACATTTCCGATTCGGCCACCGTGACCTTGCCGTCCGCCGCGATCGAACGGGTCAATGCACGCACGGTCAACTGCTTGCCTTCCGGCGCGAGGCGATCGAGCGTGGCCAGCGCACGATCCAGGGCGGCCTGCCAGTCCTCGGGCAGCGCGTACAGGACCGAAGCACCAGGCAAGGCGTCGTGCATCGCCGCCTGGAAGGCGCGTTGCGCGGTTTCGTCGTCATCGTTGCCGAAATGCGCGAGCAACGCGGCGAGGTCACGTAGTTCGTCCTGCGCATCGACGAGCTTCAGCGTGCCGGCCTTGAAACCCGCCGCCGGATCAAGCGCCGCCACCACCTGCGCCTGCACCAGCTTCGCCAGGCAATATTCGTCGAGGTCCACACGGCCATCGGCGTGGATCAAGCCATCCAGTGTCTTGACGAAGCGGTCGACTTCCGGACGCGGCCGCCGCTTCAACATGGGAAAGGCGAGTTGCGCCAGCGGCAGGCGCAGCATCGGATGCAGACCGGCCATTCGCGGAACCAGGTTCTGCACGGCGCCGCCCAGTGCAGGATCGAATGCCCGCGCGACCGATTGCACTTGTTGCACCTGCAGGTCGGGGTGTTCGGAAACCGCCAGCGCGAACACCACCGCCGGCGCACCGCGCGGATCGCGCGCAGCCGCGGCCAGCGCGGCGGGAATCTGCGCGTGCAATCCGGCGGCAGCCTGGTAATCATCCGTGCCGGGCGAGGCAACCTGCGCGGCGACGGCCGCGGCGGTGATCGCAAGTTCGGCGCCGCGCGCTGGCACCACGCCGCCGATGTCCACGTCACCATCGGCACGCGCGAAATCATGCACGGCCTTTTCCCACGGCTGCTCGGTCGCACGCAACTCGATCCTGTCGGGATCGTTGCCGGCGGCCAGCCATTGCTTGACGTAGGCATCCAGTTCCTCCGGCTTGAAGCCGGGTTCCAGCGCCTTGATGCGCGCCGTGATGGGAGGGTGCGTCGCGAACCAGGAACTTTCCTCGGCATCGCCGAACAGCATGTGGCGAACTTCGTCCTTGCGCGGCGCCTGCAACGCCGAGCCTTCCTCGAACACGGCGATCTTCTTCAGCGCGCCCGCGATGCCGGAGGTCTGTCGGGTGAACTGCACCGCCGAAGCATCGGCGAGCGATTCGCGCGAGCGCGAGACCGCGGCCTGGATCAATCGCCCGAAGAATACGCCGATCGCACCGATCGCAAGCAGCGCGATGCCCGCCAGTGCGACCTGTCCGCTGCTGCCGCCACCGCGCCTGCGTCCCCCGCTGTTGTCATCGCCGAGTCCGAAATAACCACCCCACATCAGGAACCGGCCGACCACCCAGATCGCCATGATCCCGAACAGCAGGCCCATCAGGCGGATGTTGAGGCGCATGTCGCCGTTCAACACATGGCTGAACTCGTGCGCGATCACGCCCTGCAACTCATCTCGGTTCAACTTGTCGAGGCAACCCTGCGTGACGCACACCGCGGCGTCGGTGGGCGTGTAGCCGGCGGCGAATGCGTTGATGCCGGCTTCGTCCTGCATCACGTAGATTTCCGGCACCGGCACGCCCGACGCGATCGCCACTTCCTCGATCACGTTGCGCAGGCGCTGCCACTGCGGATTGGTGGTATCGGCAGGAACCTCGACCGCGTTCATTTCGCGCGCCACCGCGGCGCCGCCACCGGCGAGGCTGGCAACGCGATACGCCGAACACAATCCGATCACCACCACCACGGCCACCGCGATGCCGATCAGTGGCTCTGGGCGCAGCCCCACCCCAAGCACGAACGCGCAAACCAGGTCGACCGCGACCACGATCGCGAACACCGCCAGCGCGAACAGCCACACCAGCGTGCGGCTGGAACGCCTGACCTTGGCTTGTTGGGCGAAGAAATCCATGGGGACGAAGTCCGCTAGTGGACAGGGTGCGCGCGGCACGGCCGCTGAAGAACCGTCGCGAGCGAAAACGCCATCCATGGCGAAAGAGCTCCGTGATCGCCTGACGCCGGGGCGCAGCAAACGGAGCGTACACGCCAGTACGTGGGCATTGCGGGCACCGTCGGCGCGCAGGCTGCCGGGCGCAGCTGGTTATCCAATGGCCGTCAGGCGAACGATACCTTGGGCGCTTCCCGCTTGGCCGGATCGTCGATCGCCAATTGCTCGGCGGGAGCGAAACCCGCAGGCCCGGCGATCAGCGAGGACGGGAACACCTGGCACCTGTTGTTGTAGTTCATCACCGAGTCGTTGTAGGCCTGGCGCGCGAACGCGACGCGGTTCTCGGTGGAGGTGAGTTCCTCCGACAATTGCATCATGTTCTGGTTGGCCTTGAGATCCGGATACGCTTCGCTGACGGCGAACAACCGCCCGAGCGCCTGGGTCAGCTGGTTTTCGCTGCCGGACAACTGTTTCATTGCGTTCGGATCACCTGGACTGGCCTTGGCGGCGGCCAAGCCGTTCACCGCCGCCGTGCGCGCAGCCGTGACCGCTTCCAGCGTTTCACGCTCGTGCGCGAGGTAACCTTTGGCGGTCTCGACCAGATTCGGAATGAGGTCGTGGCGACGCGTGAGTTGCACGTCGATCTGCGCGAACGCATTCTTGTACGCGTTGCGCGAAGTGACCAGACCGTTGTAGATCGCGATCAGGTAAATCACAATGATGGCGATGATGATCAGGAAGATGATCAGACCCGTCATTGTCGTCTCCTTCAATGTGTCGGCCGAAGCCGCTGCCGTGGAAGTCAGGCCATGGATCTCTTGGCCATGGATGGCGGCTTTGAGCTCTTGGCCATGGATGGCGGCTTTACGGCCGTCGTGGTCACGGGATGATCGCACAAATCTGGACATAGCATGCGCGTACTCGCTTTCTGTGCAGGGCTCACCTGCATCCTTGTTCCGGCTTTCTCACTGGGCGCGCCCGTCGCCCAGACCCATGGCAACCAGGTTCCCCCCGAGCCCACCGTGGTGCACACCGGCACGCAGCAAGCGACGTTGCCGGCGGCGCGCGTGGATGCGGCGCTCAAGGATTACGACCACTGGCTGGACCAGCTTGCGGCGGAGAACCGCACCGCCGGCCTCGCGACCGCGGTGGTGGTCAACGACAAGGTGCGCTACGAGCGCACCCTCGGCTACGCGGATGCGAACACCGGCGCCAGGGTGCAACCCGACACGGTGTTCCGGCTGGCGTCGCTGTCCAAGGCCTTCGCCACCGCGCTCACCGGCCTGCTGGTGCGCCAGGGCGCGTTGAGCTGGGACACGCGCCTTGCGAGCGTGCTGCCATTCTTCAAGTTGCGCGACGCCAACGCCTCGCAGGAAGCCACCGTGCGCGACATCCTGAGCCAGAGCATCGGGCTGCCGCACAACGCGTACGACAACCTGCTGTCCAACGGGGTGCCCTACCAGGAGCTGGAGCGCAAACTCGACACCGTGCCGCTCACCTGCGACCCCGGCAGCTGCTATGGCTACCAGAACATCGCGTTCTCGCTGATCGGCGACGTGATCTATGCCAAGACCGGGCAATTCTTTTCCCAGCTGGTGGACAAGTACCTGTTCCTCCCGCTCGGCATGACCACCGCCAGCTACGGCCGCGATGGCCTGGAAAACAGCCGCGACTGGGCGCGCCCGCACTACCGGCACGGCAAGCAATGGGTCTCCTACGAGCCCAACGACAATTTCTACATACCGCCCGCCGCGGGCGTCAACGCCAGTATCCGTGACATGGAGCAATGGCTGATTGCGCAAATGGGTGGCCGTCCGATGGTGCTGCCGGACTCGCTGCTGGACGTCCTGCATTCTCCGATCATCGACACGCCGACCGAGCGGATGTTCTCCAATTGGCGGCGTGCGCGCGTGACGAAGGCGTCCTACGCACTCGGCTGGCGCGTGTACGACTACGAAGGCGAGACGCTGATCTTCCACGCCGGCGCCGTGAAGGGCTATCGCTCGATGATCGGGTTTTTCCCGAAATACCACGCGGGCGTGGTGTTGCTGTGGAATTGCGAAAGCAATACGCCGGCGGGATTGTTGCCGATGCTCCTGGACGACCTGCTCGGATTGCCGCACGAGGACTGGGCGGAACTCAACCAGCCGGAACGCCCTGCGCGCAAGGCGCGGCATACAGCGCGGACGAAGCGCAAGCACTAGAAACGCAAGCCATGGATGGCCGCAGTCGGAGTGAAGCTCCTCTTGCGCCCTTGCACGACGCCGACTGCATCGGCAGGACTGCCGATGCGAACGCCCCCGGCAGCCCGAAGGGCGAGCCACAGGGATGTGGCGAGTTGCATCGCAGCGCCAGGCGGGAGCAAGGCGCGCATGTTCGAGGCCACGGATGGCCGAGTTCGCGCCGGCCCGCTTGGCGCGAGAAGCACAGGGAAGTTTCGTCGACACGAAGTCGGCGAAACCGTCGTGCCCGGCGCACGGCCTCGGCTACTTTCGTCGAAACGAAAGCAGCCCGCGCGCCTCGGGGGCGCGCGGAAGCAAGACATGGATGTCGCTTTGGACTTCCGGAACCGTCGACGCACTTCAAATGCGGCGATCAGCCGCCGAATTTGAAATCCACCCGACGCTGCAGCACCGCCGAAACGGGTTCGCCATCCTTCAGCGCAGGCTTGTAGGTGGACTGGTCGACCGCGCGGATCGCAGCCTGGTCGAAGACGCGGCGCGGCGATGATTCGATCACGTGGGCGTTGGTCACCGCGCCGCTGGCCGTCACCGTGAATTCCACGACTGCGTAACCGGAGGTCTGGTTGCGTGCAGCTTCCAGCGGGTACTGCGCCGCGGCGGCTTTCTCGATCTGGGCGCCGCGTGTGACCCCCGCAGCCTTGGGTGGCGCCGCGACGGGCTTCGGTGGCGGCGCCGCCTTTGCTGCCGCAGCCTGTTGCGTGGCCTGTTGCGCGGCCAGCCTGGCAGCCGCTTCCTTGTCGGCCGCGGCCTTGGCCGCGGCGGCCTGTTGCGCCGTCGCGAGCTCCGCCGCACGCTGCGCCTTCTGCTGTGCTTCCTGTTGCTGGCGCGCCTGCAACTTCTGCTGCGCGTCGAGCTTGGACCGCAGCAGCGTCAACGTGTAATTGGTGGGATCGGCCTTGGACAGCACATCGATCTCGCGGTTGGCTTCGGGGAAGTTGTTCTGCGAAATCGCCTTCTCGACATCGGGAACGCCGAACGGGAACGTCTCGCGCAAGGCATCCTTGGCCACCTGGTTCTTCGGATCCTTGGCCAGCACCGCTTCGTAATACTCCATCGCGTTGTCGCCAGCCGGCGCGACCAGGCGATGCTGCGCGTACGCATCGCGCGCCGCCGCCAGCAGGTCGTTGACGCTCATGCCGGACAACTTGGCCTTCGCCTGCGCGGCAGCCTGCGCCTGCGCCGCCGAACTTGCCGATGAAGGCGTCGCGGCGGGCAACTCCGCCGGTGCAGCGGATGCGGGCGCCGACGCCGCGGGTTTGGCCGATGCGACCGGCGGCGCCGAAGAAACCGGACCCTGTCCCTTGCCGCAGCCCGCCAGCAACAGCGCCATGCCCACCGCAACGGCGAGCCCGCGCATCGCGCCGAAATGCCCCGCGGAAGCCGGTTGGTTGTGACTGGAATCGAAAGTGATCATGCGCCCACCTGTGTGCGAAGGGAGAGAAGTTCGGTTCCCGGGGCATGCATGAATCGTTCCATCCACGCGGTCACGCTCCGCCCGGCGCCAAGTTGCAGCGCGGATGTTCGAGAGGATGTGACGGGGTCGACACTAGGAGGGTCGTGCGCGACGTCCGGTCCGCCGGCAACGCAACAGCCGCAGCGCAAACGGAAAGCCCCGGCAGAACCGGGGCCAACGTCATGCGGATTGCCCGCATCCCCGCGCTGGGCGCCGCGGGGAAGGCAGGCTTGTGGTTATGGTGTCGAAGACAACGTGAAACGGTTGCAACGTACGGCTTGCTTACTTCTTCGCCTTCTTCGCACGCTTGGTCTTGCTGGCGCGCGCGGTCTTGGCCATCACGGCCTTCTTCGCGGTGCGCTTGCGCGCGGTCTTCTTGGCAGCGCGTTTGCGTGCCGGCTTCCTGGCCGATTTCTTCGCGGCCTTCCGCACCGTC
>DATEKI010000107.1:0-2584 GCA_035277545.1 Rhodanobacteraceae bacterium
GCATACAGGAACATCAACGTCGCCGCACACGCGGGTTGGGTCGGCCGCGACCCGTTTTGCGTGAGTGGGCCCGATCACGGAGCGATGGGAATCCACGTGGCCAACCCGGCGCTGATCAGTGGCAACCGGCCCAAGGTGAACGAACCGCAGATACTCATCTACGAACCGCAGGCGAACGGATCGATGGTGCTGGTGGGCGTGGAATACGTCGTGATCGCCGACGCATGGGATGCCGCGCACCCCACAGGCCCCGCGCCGAGCGTGGGGGGCCAATTCATGCTCAAGTTCCCGGCGCCGAACATGTTCAACATGCCGTCGATCTATGTGCTGCACGCCTGGGCCTGGCGGAACAATCCCGCCGGCAACTTCGCCATGTGGAATCGCAACGTGACCTGCCAGCGGCAGCAGGTGCCGGCGTTCTCGTGACCGCATCCACCTTGCGCTCCAGGGATGGGGGACCGTGAAGGGGCGTGAACAACGTGCGCACGCGGGTTTCCCCGCGTCGCATGCGGTTCTGCCCGCAACGGCAAAGGAACAGGCCGGACCCATCGAACCACGATGGGTTTCCGGCCGGCGTTCCCTTCCGACGGGTGGCCAGGGCGTCAGGGGGCAGCGAAACCTGCCATCATCGCGTCCGCGCAGCCAGCCGCGGAGACCCGATGGAAACACCGCGCGAGCCAAGGGTGATGGACGCCGCCGAGGTCGGCGCGCTCGCGCATCTCTACCGCGGCGAGGTCTACCGTTCCACGGTCTGGCGCACCCGCCTGGACACCACCACCAACTGGGCCGTGGTCACGCTGGGCGTCGCGCTTTCGATCACGTTCGCATCGCCCAGCGCTTCACCGCTGCCGCTGCTGCTGGTCGGCATCCTGATCCTGTTCTTCCTCGTGCTCGAAGCGCGCCGCTATCGCTACTTCAACGTCTGGCGCGCACGCTGCCGGTGGTTGGAGGTGCACTACTTCGCGCGACTGCTCGACGACGGCCGGATCCTGATGGACGGCTGGCAGCAACGCCTGGCCGACGATTACCGCCACCCGGATTACCACGTCAGCCTGACCGTCGCGATGGGCCGCCGCGTGCGGCGCAACTATCTGTGGATTCTCGCGATCCAGAGCGCGGCCTATGCCGGCAAGCTGACCGTCCACCCGGCTCCCGTGCAAACCCTGTCGGATTTCGTCGAGCGCGCCCGGATCGGCCCCATGCCCGGCGCTGTCGTGCTGGGCATCGGTGTCATCTACATCCTCACCTGGTCGGGACTCGCCGTGTGGAGTTGGAACGGAGACCGGCGACGAGCCAGCCAACGGCGCGGCCGCGGTGGCATGGGATGAAATCCGGGCAAGCCCTGCTCCGTAAAAAAAGGAAGACGGCGGTCATTAACCAAGCGGCTCAATGACCGCCGCCCCTTTTTGCCCAGCTCAATTCGAAGCCCCGAACCCGCACTGCTTCTGCTCCATCGAAATCTGCTTGGTGATGCGGGTGGCGTTCTCCGAATAGGCCTGCGTCACGGAACCGTGGTTCACGGTCTTGCCGCGCAACGGACTCACGCCTGCGCAAAGATGAAAGACGTGCGGCGTCGACGACTTCTGCGCGCCGTTTTCGGGCGCGATCCAGTACACGACATCCTGTCCGGCCGGGTTCGCGGCCGTCTTCGTCGCCTCCGCAACCGTGCCGGAGTCGCGAGCGATGTCCTGCGCCTGCTGGGCGACCTCGGGTGAACAGGCGGTGGTCGGCTGGTTGGCCTTGATCTGCGCCGCGCACTGGTTCATGTCCTGCGTGTACTGCTCGACCGACGGCGGCTTGTAGCTCACGCCGATCAACGCGGCGATGATGGCCAGCACCGCGCCGACGCCGCCGGCGATCTTCTTGTTCTTCGGGTCCATGTCCTTGTCCATGAAGATCAGGACCACCAGCGGGACGAAGGCGATCAGCGTGATGATCGCGCCGAGCTGGTTCTGCACGAAGAACTTGAACCCATCGGCCCTGCTGGCCGGATCCTGCCTGTTGGCCGCCTTCCACAGCAGGCTGCCGGCGATCGCGAAGATCGCGATCCCGACCAGGATGCCGATCAGCAGCCCGAGGTTGCCGTGGTCGAACGTGTGCCTGTAGAGCAGGACGATCGCGACGGCCTCGCCCGCGATGGCAATGATCCACGCGACGACCGCGAAAATGCGCAGGCGCGTCGCGGCGGACTTCTGGCCCTGCGAGGCACGCCACGCCTTGGTGACGTCGGTTTGTTCGGCCGGCTTGTTGTCGGACATGTTCGCACCCTCCCGTGTCGATGCTCCCGTTCGCCGGAGTATAGGGCACTCCACAACCGAAACCGCGAGGGCCGAATTTCCGGCCATGCCAAGTCGCGCGGGCGGCACGTGATCACTACTTCATCGCCCGTGCCCCGCTTCCGATTGCAACGCCTGTTTCACAACAGGAAGAACGGAACGATCGCCAGGCCCAGCACGATAAGGATGCCCAGCACCGTCACCACGACACGCAACGGGTCATCACGCAGCACGTCCAGGACCGTTTCCGCGGTGCCGGCGCGCCTGGCCTCGGCGTATTCGGCCCGGACCCGGGCGCTGCGTTGCTG
>DATEKI010000108.1:0-15191 GCA_035277545.1 Rhodanobacteraceae bacterium
TGTTCATGCGCCGCGCAGCATAGTAGAGCGTGGTCGCGTTTTCGTGATCAGGCGTTCAAACGCCACCCGCGTTCATGCAGCGCCACCACGACGACCGTCGCCGAGGCGGCCAACGGCATGACGGCACGCCGCGCGCTGCGCGAGCAGCCGCAGCGGATTACGTGCGCTTCGCGGGACGCGACCTGGCCGGTTCGCCCTTGTGGCCCAGTTCTGCCAGCATCGTGGAAAGATCCTCGGCGTGTTCCTCCTCCATCGCGAGGATGCCTTCCATCATCCGCCGCGTGGTGGGATCGTCGGTGCCGAGATAGCGGATGATCTCGCTGTAGCTTTCGATCGCGATGCGCTCGGCGACCAGGTCCTCCTTGATCATGTCCACGAGGTCCGTGCCCTCGACGTACTCGGAATGGCTGCGCGTCAACAGGCCTTCAGGGGACAGGTTGGGTGATCCATCGAGTTGGGTGATGCGCTGGGAAATCTGGTCGGCGTGGCCCTGTTCCTCGTTGGCGTGCTGGAGGAACTCATCGGCGATCGCCTTGGCGTTGATGCCGGACGCCATGAAGTAGTGGTACTTGTAGCGCAGCACGCACACGATCTCGGTAGCGAGCGCTTCGTTGAGCACCTTCAGCACCGTTTCGCGGTCGGCCTTGTAACCCTCGGTCACCGCGCCGCGGTGGATGTGCTCGCGCGCGCGCTTGCGGAGGGTCTTGATGTCGGTGAGGAACGGTTGTTTCGCGGTCATGGCTTCACTCCTTCGTTGCCGTCGCTTCTGGCACCCCACACTAGCACGCGCCGCGCGGACACGACCCCCATGCGACGCGTATGCCGGTCATTCAGCTGCCTGCCTGCGCGCCGTACCGTGCCGCGGCCTGCTCTGCCTGCGAGGCCGCCGCCGCGATCCCCGCCAACTGCGGCAGGATCTAGGATTCGCGCGCGCGCCATTTGCCGGAACGCGGCGCCGACACCGTGTAGCGGGCCTTGGGCAACGTTGTGCCCAGCGGGCGATCCCAACGCAGGTCAAGTCTTGCACAAAGCTTGCGGATTTCCGCATCCGGATCGGCAATGAAACGGTCGTAGCTCACGGCGGTACATCGCCCCGACGGCAGATGCTCGAGGTCACCCAGGAGCATGCGCGTGGTGACGCTCCACTGCGCCGCCACGATTTCAGGCAGCGGTTTGCCAACCAGATCACGCCAGCCCGGGATCAGCAGCAGGGACCACTGCAAGCCGGTCCAGCCGGGCAGGTTCGGATAGGTGCGGAAGCGGCCCGACTCCCATGCCTCCAGCATGCTCGCCAGCACTTCGCGCGGATCGCGATACAGGTACACGAAGCGCGCATCGGGGAATACCCGTGCAAGGAACGGCACGCGCAAGGCGTTCTTCGGGGTTTTTTCCAGCAGCCGGATGGGGCCTGGCGGGCGCTGTCCCTCGCGGTCGAACACCGCCGCGTGGAAACGTCCACGCAACTCATCCGCGATGGCAGGCGTGGCGTCGCCCGCATCGAGCCGATTGGATGGATAGCCGCGTGCGATGGTTCCAAGCGATCCCGACGCCAGGTCGACTTCAAGCATGAGGTGGCTTTCGCCGCCGATGGTGCAGGCGTCGGGGCTCTGTGAAAGCGCCTCGAACAACATCGTCGACCCCGAACGCGGCGGCGACACGATGAACACCGGGCGATCAAAATCAGCGCGTGCGGCCGTCCTGTGCCCAGCCGGACGCGTTGCGGATGCTGCCGGCTTCGCTGCCACGGGGACATCCCCGCGCAACGCGAACTTGCCGATCATCGCGCGCCAGGCCAACAAGAACTCCGTGCCGTTCTGCAGTTGCAACGAAGCGGCATGGGACTGGACCCAACCGTCGAAACGATCCAGCAGCTCCCGATAGTGCGCGCGTCCCTCGGGCGCCTCGCCAAAGCGCGCCCACAACGTGCGCCAGCTCGCGGCAAACTGCATGCCAGCCTGCTCGACCATCGCGGTTTGTGGGTCGGGGCGGATATGTGCGATCAGGAACTCCAGGTGCTCGCGCAGTTCCCACGGCGTCATCACCTCCGGCACGTTGGTCTGCTCGACCATCAGCCGGGACCGCGCATCGGAATCGTCACCCGTGAACGGGATGGTATACCAGCCCTCGGCACCCGGCTGGCCGGGAGCCCGCCCGTGCGCGGCGAATTGCCAAAACCTGTCGCCACCGACGGTGTCCGCCACCAAATGAACGCGTTCGCGATCGGGCACGTTCAGCACCCGGTGCAGCCGCCAGGTGTCGAAAATCCAGCACTCGCCGGCACCCATGTGCACTTCGGCCTCGCCGCACAGGAAGCGCACCCCGGGCTGGGTCCGGATCGGCACATGCACGCGCATGTGTTCGCGCCAGTAGTAGTTGATGTCGACGTGCGGAGTGACCTCGGCGCCACCCGAGAGCTTCATCAGCCGGGTACGGCCCCACACCGCACCGATCCACTCCAGCACCTGCATCAGGTACGGACAACGTCCCAGCCACGCCGTCGGTCGCATCGGCCCGGCGACTTCGTCGTTGTCGGGATCACCATCAACCGCAATCAACGGCAAGGAGAAATTGCCGGGGTACTTGTTCGGATGTTCGCGCCATGGATCCGGACCCAATGCATCCATTTCGGCGGCCAACCTGGTGGCGTCGAACTGCAGCGGCAACTGGATGAACGGGACTTGCAGTTTCATGCGGCGAGGTTAGCCGGGCCCGTCGTCGAATGTCAGACCTTCTGCTGGATCCGACCACCGTGATCCCGGAACTCGGAAGCCTTCTCCGCCATGCCCTCGTTCAGGGCCGCGATTTCGTCGACACCGTGCTCGCGCGCGTAGTCGCGCACGTCCTGGGTGATCTTCATCGAGCAGAATTTCGGCCCGCACATCGAGCAGAAGTGCGCGGTCTTGGCGGCATCCTTGGGCAGGGTTTCGTCGTGGAATTCCTTGGCCTTGTCCGGATCGAGGCCGAGGTTGAACTGATCCTCCCAGCGGAACTCGAAACGCGCCTTGGACAACGCGTTGTCGCGCGCCTGCGCGCCGGGATGACCCTTTCCCAGGTCGGCCGCGTGCGCGGCGATCTTGTAGGCGACGATGCCTTCGCGCACGTCGTTCTTGTCGGGAAGGCCCAGGTGTTCCTTGGGCGTGACGTAACACAGCATCGCGGTACCGTACCAGCCGATCATCGCGGCGCCGATCGCGGAGGTGATGTGGTCGTAGCCGGGCGCGATGTCGGTGGTGAGCGGCCCGAGCGTATAGAACGGCGCCTCGTGGCACTTGTCGAGTTGCCGCTCCATGTTCTCCTTGATCAGATGCATCGGCACGTGGCCGGGACCTTCGATCATCACCTGCACGTCGTGCTTCCACGCAATGTCGGTGAGTTCGCCCAGGGTGTCGAGTTCGGCGAACTGCGCTTCGTCGTTCGCATCGGCGATGCAGCCGGGCCGCAAGCCGTCGCCCAGCGAGAAGGCGACGTCGTACGCCTTCATGATTTCGCACATTTCCTCGAAATGCGTATAGAGGAAACTTTCCTTGTGATGCGCGAGGCACCACTTGGCCATGATCGAACCACCGCGCGAGACGATGCCGGTGACGCGCTTCGCGGTCAGCGGCACGAAGCGCAGCAGCACGCCGGCGTGGATCGTGAAGTAATCCACGCCTTGCTCGGCCTGCTCGATCAGGGTGTCGCGGAACAGTTCCCAGGTGAGTTCCTCGGCGGCACCGCCGACCTTTTCCAGCGCCTGGTAGATCGGCACCGTGCCGATTGGCACCGGCGAATTGCGCATGATCCATTCGCGCGTCTCGTGGATGTACTTGCCGGTGGAAAGGTCCATCACGGTGTCGCCGCCCCAGCGGATCGACCAAACCATCTTTTCGACTTCCTCGGCGATCGACGACGTGACCGCGGATGTGCCGATGTTGGCGTTGATCTTGGTGAGGAAGTTGCGGCCGATGATCATCGGCTCGGTTTCGGGGTGATTGATGTTGCACGGGATGATCGCGCGCCCGCGGGCGACCTCGTCGCGGACGAACTCGGGGGTGACTTCGCGTGGGATCGCGGCGCCGAAGGACTGCCCCGGGTGCTGCTCGGCCAATGCGCCGCCGCGCAGCGCATCCAGGCGCTGGTTTTCGCGGATCGCGATGAATTCCATCTCGGGTGTCACGATGCCTTGCCGCGCGTAATGCATCTGCGTGACGTTCTTTCCCGCTTTCGCGCGGCGCGGTTTTGGCAGGCTCGGGAAGCGTACATCGGCCAGCAACGCGGCCTCGGCATGGCGGCGGCCGAATTCGGACGTGCGGTTGGGCAGTTCCTCCGTATCGCCGCGTTCGGCGATCCACGTCGCGCGCACTTTCGGCAAGCCACCCACGAGGTCCGCCGTGAACGACGCATCGGTATACGGGCCCGACGTGTCGTACACCGTGAACGGCGCATTGGCCTCGGCACCGAACATCGCCGGCGTGTCGGTCAACACGATTTCACGCATCGGCACGCGCAGGTCGTCGCGGCTGCCGCGCACGTATGTCTTGCGAGAACCACGGATCGGCGAGGTGACGGTTTCGGAAAGGGTCTGCGCCTGGCGCAGCAATTCGGAGGGTTGGGCATTCATCGGCGTCGATCCGCTGCATGAAAGAGCCGCGCGGTTGCGCGGAACGTGAGCGGTGGCGCCAGGCGCACGAACGGGCGTCGGATCGTGCGGCGAAGCTCCCTACACCGGTGCGAACCGGATCAGGTTCCAAGGGTATGTCTCAGCCGGTGCGATCCTTCGCCTGCGGCACCCCCGCTTCAATTTGCCATTGAAGCATGTTCGGCGCGCGAACGCGAATGCACCCGGTCAACGCGGCGCGTAAGCCCTGAGGAACATGTCCACCGTTGCTTCGAGGTGCGCGTCGGTCTCTTCGGCCGTCGGCTGGCCGCAGCCGAACAGCATACGCGCATGCTGTTCGCCCTTCAGCAGCGCGAAGAACTGGCTGGCCGCGCGACGGGTGTCGGTGATGTCCAGATGACGCGCGGCGACTTCCTTCTGCAGCATCTCTGCCAGCCCGGCCTGCACCTGCATGGGGCCGGCTTCCCAGAAAAGCTTGGCCAGCTTCGGCGACTGCTGCGAACTGGCGACCAGTGTGCGGTGCAGGCCCAGAGCACTGTCGCTCATCATCATCGCGAAGAATGCACGCGCGACGCCGAGCAACTGGCTGCGCACCGGCGCTTTCACATCCACCTCGAACAGCGTCCGCGGGAGCAGGCCATCGCACTTGCAGCGCACCGTTTCGATGAACAGCGCTTCCTTGCCGCCGAAGTGGCTGTACACGGTGAGCTTGGATACGCCGGCTTCGGCCGCGACCGCATCCATGCTGGTGCCTTCGAAGCCGTGCTCGGGGAACAAGCGCTTGGCCGCTTCCAGGATCGCCGCGCGCTTTTCCAGATCTTTCGGTCGCCCGGGACCACAACACCGTTCGGACGCGACGTTCATGCCTGATTCCTGCCAGATTCCAGTGACTTGCCAGATATCGTTATTATACGCGCGAGTACACATTTTCTGCAGCCGCGGCGTCTCACGGGCTCCGTCCGCGGTGTCCGCCCGGTTGTCCGCGGACACGACCGCTACGTGCGAAGATAATCTACATACTTGTTCGGAAACGGATTTTTTGGAAGCAATCGCTGGCACGGATCATGCCTAGAATCCCCCGCACGGCGGATGACCGCCGTCATGTCAGCGCGGTGACTTCCGGCACTTCGTCGGCGGCACCGCCACCCGCAGTCTGTGTGCCGTTGCCCGCGACGGCATGCGCGCCTAAGCTTTCCGGTTTTTCGTACCCGATGGAATCGGCATGAACATGAACCCCGAACTCGCGGTCGCGCGTCGCAACATGGTCGAAAACCAGGTACGCCCGTGGGAAGTGCTGGACGCCCGCGTACTCGGCGTACTCGGCAGCCTGCCGCGCGAAGCTTTCGTGCCCAAGGCCTACGAGGCGCTGGCCTATGCCGACGTCACGTTGCCGATCGGCCACGACGAAGTGATGCTGAAGCCCGTGGTGGAGGGCCGCATCCTGCAGGCCCTGCTCCCGGTTGCGGGCGAACATGTCCTGGAAATCGGCACCGGCACCGGCTACTTCGCGGCCTGTCTTGCGCGGCTGTGCGCGCGCGTCACCAGCATCGACCATCGCGCCGACTTCATCGACGCGGCACGCACGAAGCTGCAGGCGCAGGCGATCGCCAATGTCGATTGCGTGCACGCGGATGCGTTGTCCGGCGACGCGCCGCTGGAAAAATTCGATGCGATAGCCGTCACCGGCGCGATCGCGTCGTTGCCCGCCCTTTTCGGCCAGTGGCTGAAACCCGCGGGCAGGCTGTTCGTCATACGCGGCGTCGAACCCGCGATGCAGGCGGTACTTTTGCAACGCGCGCCCGACGGCGGCTGGATCGAAGACCGCCTGTTCGAAACCGATGCGCCTTATCTCGCGGGTGCCGCACCGGCCCGTGTCTTCAGTTTGTGAAACCGGGACACGCGCCCCGGCAAGGACTTTCCGGCATGACCTCCAGCAACACGCCCCGCCGTTCCCTCGCGATCCGCACCTGCGCGCTGGCTATCGCGGCCACGCTCGGCTGCGCCCACGCGGCCACGGCGCATGCCGAAAACCTGATCGACGCGTACCGCCAGGCACTGCAGTCCGACCCGGTACTCAAGCAAGCCGAGGCGCAGCAACGCATCGGGCAGGCCGGCGCCGCGATCGCGCGCGCGCCACTTTTGCCGCAACTCAACGGCAACGTTTCGCTCAATGACAGCCACGGCACCAGCCAGAGCAGCGTATTGGCGGACACGCCAACCGGACCCCAGTTCTTCACCGGGCGCAATTCGAGTGGCGGCCTGCGCTCGCGCACCGAGTCGCTCAGCCTCAACCAGACGCTGTTCGACCTGGGCCAATTCGAACTGTGGCGCGCGGGCAAGGCCAGCGCACGATCCACCGAAGCGCAATACGTCGCCGCGCAGCAGAACCTGATCCTGCGGGTGGCGCAGGCGTATTTCACCGTGCTCACCGACGAAGACCAGCTGAAGTTCGCGCAGGCGAACGAGGCATCCTTGAAGAAGCAACTGGACCAGGCACAGGCGAAATACGACGTCGGCTTTGCCGCGATCACCGACGTCGCGGATGCCAAGGCGCAGCACGACGCGGCCGTCGCGCAGGTGATCACCGCCAAGAACACCTTGTTCAACGATCGCGAGGCGTTGGCGCAAATCACCGGCCAGCCCCCCGGCGCGCTCGACACACTGACGGACAACCTGCCGCTGAACCCGCCGCAGCCCGACAACATGGAAGAGTGGGTCAAGACCGCACTGGCCAGCAATCCATCCTTGCAGTCGCAACGCGACCTGGCCGAATCCGCGGGGCACGACGTGACCGCCGCGCACGCGGCGCACCTGCCGACGCTCGGTGCATCCGTCAGCTATTCGCGCAACCCGGCGTGGGGTCCCGGCAACCTCGGCAATGTCGGCGGCGGCCTGCCGGCTGGCGCGACTCCGTTGCGCAACGACACCCGTCGCAACGACACCACGGTGGGCCTGGTGCTGACCGTCCCGCTGTTCCAGGGCGGCGGCATCATCGCACGCGAGAAGCAGGCGATCGCGCAGCGCGACCAGGCCAACGATGTGCTGGAACAGGATCGCCGCAGCGTGGTCAGCAACACCCGCAACGCCTTCAACGCGATCGAGGCCGGCATCAGCTCGGTGGAAGCGCAGAAGGCGGCCGTCGAGTCCGCCAAGACCGCGCTGGATGCCACCCAGGCCGGCTACCAGATCGGTACCCGCACCATCGTGGATTTGCTGATCGCCCAGCAGAACTATTTCCAGGCACAGAGCGGCTACTCGCAGGCGCGCCACGCATTCGTGATCAACCAGCTCAACCTGAAATATGCCGCCGGCACGTTGTCGGTCAAGGACCTGGAAGCAGTCAATACCTTGCTGCAGTGACCGGCGTGATCTCCCTGCTGTAGCGCGCGCGCGCGAAAATCCTGCCCAGCATCACCATCGTCCGGCGCACCGCGCCACGTTCGCGCACGCACACCGCGTGCGCGGCCGCGCCCATGCGCGCCAACTCCCTCGGATCGCGCAGCAGTTCCTGCACGGCGGCACCAAGCGCCTGGGTGGAAGCCACGCGGCGTGCACCGCCGGCTGCGATGATCGTGCGGGTGATTTCCTCGAAGTTGAACGTGTACGGCCCGACCACCACCGGCTTGGACAGTGCGGCAGGCTCCAGCACGTTGTGGCCACCGATCGCGACCAGCGAACCCCCGACGAAGGCGAGGTCGCAAGCGGCGAAGTAGCGCATCATCACGCCCATGCCGTCGATCACCAGGCACTGCGTTTCCGGCGTCGCATCGCCCGCGCCGTGGGTGGCCACGGCGAAGCCGAGGTTCTGCGCCGCGTGTTCGACCGCACGAAAGCGCTCGGGGTGCCGCGCGGCGATCAGGAGCAGCGCATCGGGCATCCGCGCGAGTACCGCAAGGTGCGCCTCGAACGCGGCCAGTTCCTCGCCCTCGTGGGTGCTGGCGGCGAACCACACCGGACGCGTGCCGCCCCATTGCGCGCGCAGGTCGGCGCCGCGTTGCCGCGCGCCCTTGGGCAGCGGCATGTCGTACTTGAGGTTCCCGGAAACCTGCACCCGTGCGGGATCCGCGCCGAGGGCGCGGTAGCGGCGGGCGTCCGCGTGCGACTGTGCCGCGACCAGCGCCACGTTGCCCAACGCCTGCGCGACCAGCGCACGGATCGGCCGGTAACCGCGCAGCGAACGCTCCGAAAGACGCGCATTCACCACCGCCAGCGGAATCCCGCGGCGCCCGCATTGATCGAACAGGTTCGGCCAGATTTCGGTCTCCAGCACCACCGCCATGGCCGGCCGGATGCGGTCGAGGAAACGCTTGACCGCGCGTGGCAGGTCGTAGGGCAGGTACACGTGGAATACCTCGTCGCCGAACAACTTCAGCACGCGCTCGGAACCGGTCGGTGTCACCGTCGTGACCACCATCGGACGCGGCGCGTAGCGCCGGCGCAGTGCGTTGATCAACGGCAGGGCAGCGTTGACTTCACCGACTGACACCGCGTGCACCCAGATGGCCCCTTCGAGGCCCGGGTCGGGAAAGCGGCCGAAGCGCTCGCGCCAGCGCCGGAAATAGCCGCGATAGCGAATCCCGCGCGCGGCCAGCCGCCAGACGATCACCGGCGTGGCGAGATACATCGCGACGGTATAGAGGAATCGCAGCATGACGCGAAATCGGGATCGCAGCGGGGAGTATAACTTTCAGGATCGGGGTTTCGCTCGCGCAGTGGGCGAGTTGCCTTTGTTCCGGCAACGCCGCCAGGACGATCCCCGTTTGGCGGTGGACGTGGTTTGCCGCCTTTGCCCGTCATCCCGGCGCAGGCCGAGATCCATTTTCCGTCTTCGCGAGAGCGCGGTCTGCGTATTCGGGTTTCGCGCGCCGCCGAGGCGATCGAAACCCGGTATGGAAGCGCGTGAAGCAACTGCATCAGATCAGTTTCGCCGCCGTCAACTCGCTCTTGAGATACGCGTAATAGATCGGCGCGGCGACGATGCCGGGCAGACCGAACGCGGCTTCCATCACCAGCATCGCCAGCAGGATTTCCCAGGCGCGCGCATGGATGCGGTTGCCGACGATGTTGGCGTTGAGGAAGTATTCGAGCTTGTGGATCAGGACCAGGAAGATCAGCGCGCCCACCGCGACCCACAACGACACCGACAACGCGACGATCACGATCAGCGTGTTGGAAATCAAATTGCCGATCACTGGCAGCAGGCCGACGATGAAGGTGATCGCGATCAGGGTCTTGGTGAGCGGCAGGTGCACGCCGGCCAGCGGCAGCGCGATCAGCAGGAAGATCGCGGTGAAGATCGTGTTCAGCGCGGAGATCCGCGCCTGCGCGAACACGATGTCGTGGAAGGCTTGCGTGAAACGTTCGCAGCGCGCGGTCAGGTCTCGGCGCAGCGGGCCTTCGTTCCCCGCGGGGCGCGCATGCGTCAGTGCCACCAGCGCACCGAGCGCGAGGCCAACGAGGATGCGCCCGAACACATGCGCGGTTTCCTTGCCGGCGACCTGCAATTGCTCGGAATGCGTGCGCGCGAGCTGCGTGGCGGTATAGCGGAAATCCTCCGCGCTGACCGGCAGGTACGCCACGATCCACGCCGGCAGCTGCGTGCGTGCGCGGTCGATGGTCGGCATCATGCGGTCGAACAAGGTGTTGGGATCACCGAGTTCCGCGCGGAAGAATGCAACGGCGCCGAATATCAGCAGTGCGAGCAGGCCCGCGACCACGACGGCCAGCAGGCCGACCACCAATTGCCGCGCCCAGCCGCCCGGCCAGCGGCGTTCCAGCAGCGGCGCCAGCGCATCGACCACCGCGTACACCAGCAGGCCCGCGATCAACGCCGGCAGCAGGTGCAGGAACATCACCAGCAACAGCGCCATCGCCGCCGCGATGTAACTCGCGATCGCGGTGCGGCTCTTGGCGTGCGTGGGTTGGATCGCGCCGTCGTTCACCGGATGGAGTCTGCAGTGCCGCCGGGCCAGCGTCCAGTGTAGGACGTGCCGGTAAAATGCAGCCGTTCAGCACACAGGAACGAGCCATGACGCCAACCGCCAGCATTCCCGCCCGCGACCGCCTGAGCTTCGCGCTGGACGTGCCGGATCGCGCGCAAGCCATCGCCTGGATGGACCGCCTTGGCGACAGCGTGTCGTTCTACAAGATCGGGCTGGAACTGCTGAGTGGCGGTGATTACTTCGCGGTGCTGGATGAATTGGCGAAGCGCGGCAAGAAGATTTTCGCGGACCTGAAATTCCACGACGTGCCGGCCACGGTCGCCGGCGCAGTGCGCGGGCTCGCGCAACGGCCGATCACGTTCGCCACCGTCCATTGCGACAGCCGCGCGATGCTGGAAGCGTCGGCCGCGGCGAAAGGTTCGCTGCGACTGCTCGCCGTCACCGTGTTGACCAGCAACGACGCCAACGATCTCGCCGCGCTCGGCGTCGCGGGCGATCCTGCCGACGTCGTGATCGAACGCGCGCGCCTCGCGCAAATCGCCGGCATCGACGGCGTGGTGTGTTCGGGCGCCGACCTGCCGCGCCTGCGCGATGCACTGGGGCGGGACCTCTTGACCGTGTGTCCCGGCATCCGGCCTGCCGGCCCGACCGGCGATGACCAGAAGCGCACGGTGGATGTACCGACCGCGTTCGCGCAGGGCGCGGACTACATCGTGGTCGGAAGGCCCATCCGCAACGCACCCGATCCGCGCGCCGCCGCCGACGCCATCGTGACGCAGATCGCCGCCGCGATGGGCTGAGCTTGCGCACGAGCCGTACCCTCGCCACACTCCGGCGCATGCGAACCCCAACGCTCCCGCCCATCCGCCGTCGCAGCGTCGCGTGGATTGTCACCAGCATGTGCACGCTCACGCTTGCGGCCTGCCATCACGCACCACCACCGCCCAGCAACGCGACGCCCGACAAGGCGGTGGCGACCAGCCTGCGCCTGACCGCCGCGGGCGACTTCGATGGGCTGATGCAGAACCGCTTGCCGCCCACCGACTACGTGCAATGGCGCAAGGAATGGGATGCGGCGCACGCGCGCCCCGGGGCTGCCTCCCCGACGCAAGACCAGCAGTTCGCGCAAATCATGCGGATGCTCACCGAGCCCGGCGCGGAGGCCAAATTGACCAGGCGCCTGCAGCCCGAACTGGCGAAACTGCGCGGCGGCAAGGACGAAACCTTGCCGATCGCGAGCGGCATCCTCGAGGCTGCGGGCAAGCAGATGATCTCGGCCTCGCCGCAACTCGGGCCGACCCAGAAGACGCTGGCGACCGAAGGCCTGAACGCACTGATCGCCTGGGCCAAGGCCACCGATTTCAGCGACCCGAAGAAAGCCGCCAAGGCCGTCGCCCTGGTCTGCGCCACCGCGCGCCAGCTGCACATGCAGACCCTGGCGCAATGGCGTGCGCAGGACTACGCGCAAACCATGCGCAGCTACGGCATCCTGTGGAACGGCCTCGAAAGCCTGCTGGATCTTTACGGACTCGACCTCGCCAACAGCCTGACGACGGCCGACGTCACCGCGACCACCAACGACGGCACCCATGCAACCATCAAGCTGGACATGAAGTTCGCGGGCCAGCCGCTGAGCGGCGAATGGCCGATGGTGAAGCAGGCGGGCCATTGGTACGACGCGGCGCTGCTGGAAGCGTGGCAAGCGGCGCACCCGGCGTCCGCAAGCACGGCAGCCCCCGCAGGATCCTCGGGTCCGGCGCCTGCGACCAGCACCGCGCCGCCAGCCGCGTCGTCTGCCGCAGCGACGGCGCCGACATCTTCCGCCAAGCCAGCGCCGGCCAGTTCTTCGACGCACCGCTGACGCTGGCTTTTTTCTGGCATGGCGCGGCCAATCGTCGGATCGTTGATCCTGAAGCGTGCTTCCAGGGCCTTGCGGAACAAGCCTTTGACGTGGATATGGGAGAATCCCCGCTCACGCCCGCACCCCACCTCTGGATCACCGCGCAGCAAACCGATGGCACGCGTCATGACCGAAACCCTGTCCCGTGACACCCTGGTGCACGCCGGTTGGTGGCGTGCACTGTGGGGCACGCTGCTGGGGCCATGGATCAAGATCAAGCGCGACCCCGCCGAGCCGGTGACGCTGCTGGCGCCCGACACGCCGGTGATCTACGTGATCGAGCGCAACGGTTTTTCCGACAGCCTGATCCTGGAGCGCGCCTGCCACGAAGCCGGGCTGCCCAGCCCGCTCGCGTGGGTGCCCGGTCTCGGCAAGCGCCGCCGTGCGATGTTCGCGATGCGCGGCACCGGCGGCTGGTTCCAGCGGCGCGGCCGCGACCATGCCGCGCAAGACACGCTGCGGCAACTGTTGCGGGTGCTGGAAGCCGCGCCCGAACGCAACGTGCAACTGATGCCGGTGGCGATCTACGTCGGCCGCGCGCCGAACCGGCAATCCGGCTGGTTCAGCGTGCTGTTTTCGGAGAACTGGGCGGTGGTCGGGCACTTCCGTCGGCTGCTGGCGATGCTCTTGAACGGGCGCGACACCATCGTGCGTTTCTCGCCGCCGATTTCCCTGCACACCTTGCGCGAGGAATCGAGCGGCGAACGCATCGAGCGCCTGCAACGCAAGCTGGCGCGCGTGCTGCGCGTGCACTTCCGGCGCGTGCGCACCACCGTGATCGGCCCGGACCTTTCGCACCGGCGCACCGTGGTCGATTCTGTGCTGAACGCCGAAAGCGTGCGCGCCGCGATCGCCGCCACCGCGGCGCGCGAAAACATCCCGCACGCGAAGGCCTGGCGGCAGGCGCAGAAACTGATGGACGAAATCGCAGCGGATTACTCTCCGCCGTTCGTGCGCTCGATGTCGTTCCTGCTTTCCAACTTCTGGAACAAGCTGTACGACGGCATCGCGATGCACCATTTCGACACGCTGCGCGCGATCGCGCCTGGTTACGAAGTGGTGTATGTACCGAGCCACCGCAGCCACGCCGACTACGTGCTGCTGTCGTACCAGCTCCAGGCCAGCGGCGTGGTGGTGCCCCACATCGCGGCCGGCGTGAACCTCAACCTACCGGTGCTGGGCGCGTTCCTGCGCAAGGGCGGCGCATTCTTCCTGCGCCGCAGCTTCAAGGGCAACGCTTTGTATTCGGTGATCTTCAAGGAGTACATGGCGCAGTTGATCGAGCGCGGCGTGCCGATCGAATACTTCGTCGAAGGCACGCGCTCGCGCACCGGGCGCCTGCTGGCGCCGCGCTTCGGGTTGCTGTCGATGACCGTGCGCGCGTTCCTGCGCGCGCCGCGCCGCCCGGTGCTGTTCCAGCCGGTGTACATCGGTTATGAAAAACTGATGGAAGGGCGCGCCTACATCGGCGAGCTGTCCGGCCAGAAAAAGGAAAAGGAAACCTGGCTTGCGCTGCTGCGCGGCGGGCGCAAGGCCCTGCGCCAGCACTACGGGCGCGTCACCCTGAACTTCGGCGAGCCGATCGAATTGGACACGCTGCTGGACGCGGCCAACCCCGATTGGCGCGCACAGGGCGACAGTCCGGACAGCAAGCCCGAGTGGCTTAACCATGTGCTGGACCGGCTCGGCGAGCAGATCCTCGTGAACACCAATCGCGCCGCCGACGTCAACCCGATCAACCTGATCGCGTTGGCGCTGCTGGCCGCGCCGCGGCATGCGCTGGCCGAGGCCGACCTGCTCGCGCAACTGGAATTGATGAAGGCGATCCTCACGGAATTGCCGTATTCGGATCGCACCACGATCACGCCGATGGCACCTGCCGGCATCATCGCCTACGCCGAACAAATGGGCTGGATCCAGCGCGTCAAGCACCCGCTGGGCGACGTGCTCGCCGTCGAAGGCGAGAAGGCGGTACTGCTGTCCTACTTCCGCAACAACGTGCTGCACCTGTTCGCGGCGGGCGCATGGGTCGCGTGCTGTTTCATCAACAACCGCCGCATCGCGCGGGAAAGCGTGGTCCGGCTCGGTCGCGCGGTGTATCCCTTCATCCAGGGCGAACTGTTCCTGCCGTGGGACGCTGACGGCTTCGCGGGTCGCATCGATGCCCTCATCGACCTGCTGATCGCGCGCGGCCTGCTGGCCGGTGGCGAAGGCCGCCTGCTGCACCTGGCCGCGGGACGCGAGGACGACGCGTACCAGCTGCGCCTGCTCGCGCATTGCCTGCTGCAAGCCTTCGAGCGTTACTACATCGCGATCGCGGCACTGGTGAAGAACGGTCCGCACACGCTGACCGCGGGGCAACTCGAAAACCTGTGCCAGCTCGCGGCGCAGCGCCTGTCGCTGCTGTACCAGCAGAGCGCGCCGGAATTCTTCGACAAGAGCCTGTTCCGTGGCTTCATCCAGAAACTGCGCGAGCGCCGCATCGTCTGGACCGACGCCGACGGCAAGCTGGAATTCGACGCCGTGCTGGAAGACGTCGCGCGCGACGCGCGGCTGATCCTGGCGCGCGAAGTGCGTCAGTCGATATTGAAGATCACGCCCGACGTCGTGGCGGAAGCATCCGTCAGCGGGCAAGCTTCGACGTAAGCCGGCTGCGCATCGCCGGCCATTCGGCCGCGATGACCGAATACTCGACGCTGTCGCGGATCGTGCCGTCGTGGCGCAGCTTGTGCTGCCGCAGCACGCCGTCGCG
>DATEKI010000109.1:0-3178 GCA_035277545.1 Rhodanobacteraceae bacterium
AGAACGCGTTGATGCCCGTCAGTTCCCTTCCGACAACGAGCTGGTGCACCGTTTGCGTGCCTTCGTAGGTAACCACCGACTCCAGGTTCAGCGCGTGCCGGATCGCGACATGCTCGGTCGTGATGCCCGCGCCGCCCAGGATGTCGCGGCACTCGCGTGCGATGTCGAGCGCCATCCGGACGTTGTTCCACTTCGCCAGCGAAATCTGCGTGGTGTGCAACTGCCCGGCGTCTTTCAGGCGGCCCAATCGCAGCGCCAGCACCTGCGCGGTGGTGATGCGGCGCGCGATGTCGGCCAGCCGCAACTGGACCGCCTGGTTGGCGGCCAGCGGTCGGTTGAACAGCACGCGCTCCTGCGTGTAATCCAGCACTTCCTTCAGGCACGCCTGTGCCGCGCCGATCGGGCCCCAACTGATGCCGAAGCGTGCGGAATCGAGGCAGCTCAAGGGGCCGCGCAAGCCTTTCACGTTCGGCAGCATCGCGCTGGCCGGCACGCGCACGTCGTCGAGGAACAATGCGCTGGTCACCGACGCGCGCAGGCTCATCTTCTTGTGCACTTCCTGCGCGGTGAACCCCTTCGTCGAAGTCGGCACCAGGAAACCGCGGATGCCGTCATCGGTCCTGGCCCATACCAGCGCGACCTGCGCGAGGTTGCCGTTGGTGATCCACATCTTGGCACCGTTGATCACCCAATCCCCGCCATCCTTCTTCGCGACCGTTTTCATGTTGGCCGGATCGGAACCACCGTGCGGTTCGGTCAGGCCGAAGCAGCCGATGATTTCGCCCGCCGCCATCTTCGGCAGGTATTCGCGCTTCTGCTCCTCGCTTCCGAACGCGAAGATCGGATACATCACCAGCGACGATTGCACCGACGCGAAACTGCGCAGCCCGGAATCGCCCCGCTCCATTTCCTGGCAGATCAGACCGTAGCTGACCTGGTTCATGCCGGCGCCGCCGTACTCCTCGGGAATCGTGGCTCCGAGCAATCCCAGCGATGCGATCTCCGGAATCAGTTCGGCCGGGAAGCGCGCCTGGTCGAAGCAGTCGCCGATGACCGGCAGCACCTTGTCGTCGACGAAGCGTGCGACGGAGTCCTGCACCATGCGTTCCTCGTCGGAAAGCAGCGCGCGGACGTCGTACAGATCGAGGGGATTGAGGCGGGTCGCCATGCGGGCTTCTCGGAGGCAAATATGAAGCGCGTTATTGTAGCGTTATCACGGTCTCCGCGCCGGAGCACGCCTTCGACGCCCGGACGGTTCGGCACTCTTCACGCCGTCTTAGCGAACCTCCGGTTTCCGATCTGCAAGTTGCCGCCCAGTCGCAACCGCGCCTGAATTTTGTGCGCGCGTATTCAGCGCAATTCAAGCATCCAGGTGTTGAACTGCAGCCTGCTCCACATCCACGGCACAATCCATGTCCATCCTGCGCATCTACCTGCGCGTGCTCGGGTTGCTCGCGCCCGAACGCGCGCTCGCGATCGTGCTGACCGTGGCCAACCTGGCCCTGGCTGGCGTGTTCTTCCTGGAACCCATGCTGTTCGGCCGCGTGATTGATGCGCTGAGCAAACCCCGTGGACATGCCGCGATGCTGATCGGTGCGTGGGCGCTGGCCGGTTTCGTCGGCGTTGCCGTTGGCGCCCTCGTGTCGCTGCACGCGGATCGCATGTCGCACCGGCGCCGCCTCGCCGCCGTGCGTGCCTACTTCGAACACGTGATCAACCTGCCCCTGTCCTTCCACGGCAACCAGCACACGGGCAAATTGCTGCGCATCATGCACATCGGCACCGACAATCTTTCGGCGCTGTGGCTGGGGTTCTTCCGCGAACACTTGACCACGCTGCTCGCGATCGTGGTGATGATCCCGGTGGCCGTGGCGATCAACTGGAAACTCGCGCTTCTGATGGTCGCGCTGCTGGCCTGCTTCGTGGTCTTCAACGCCATCACGATGCGGCGCACCCGCAGGGCCCAGGAACGCGTGCAGGATTACCACCACCGCATTTCCACGCGCGTCGGCGACGTGCTCGGCAACGTGACCGTGGTGCAAAGTTTCACGCGCACGCGCGAAGAGGTTGGTGGCCTCAAGCGATTGATTTCGGAAGCACTGGCCGCGCAGTATCCGGTCCTGAACGGGTGGGCGACGCTTTCGGTCTTCTCGCGCGCCGCCAGCACGTTGACGATCGTCGCCATCTTCGCGCTGGGCGCCGCGTTGCACGCGCGCGGCGAAATCAGCATCGGCGGCATCGTCAGCTTCGTCGGCTTCGCATTGATGCTGATCGGGCGCCTCGAGCAATTCGCCACCTTCATCTCCAACCTGTTCTTCCAGTCGAATTCGCTGCGCGACTTCTTCGAGATGCTGGACACGCCAGCCGCCGTCACCGAAGTACCCGGTGCCGTCGCGCTTGCGCGCGTGCGCGGCGAAGTCGCGTTCGAAAACGTGGGTTTCTCCTACAAGCCCGGTCGCGAGGCGCTGCGCGACTTGAGCTTCCGCATCCCCGCGGGCAGCAGGGTCGCCGTGGTCGGCCCGACAGGCGCCGGCAAAACCACCGCGCTCAGCCTGCTGTATCGCGCGGCCGATCCCACGCGCGGCCGCATCACCGTGGATGGCGTGGACATCCGTTCCACGACCCTGGAATCGCTGCGACGCAACGTTGCGGTGGTGTTCCAGGAACCCGGCCTGCTCCACCGCAGCATCGAGGAGAACCTGCGCATCGGCAACCCGCAGGCCTGCAGCGGCGACCTGGAAACCGCCGCGCGCGCGGCACAGGCGCACGCCTTCATCGCCGAAAAGCCGGAGGGCTACGCGACGGCCGTCAGCGAGCGCGGACGCTCGCTGTCGGGTGGCGAGCGCCAGCGCCTCGCGATTGCACGTGCGATGCTCAAGGACGCGCCGATCCTGGTGCTGGACGAAGCCACCAGCGCGCTCGACAACGCCACGGAGGCGCGCATCAAGCGCGCGATGGATGCACTGTGCCGCAACCGCACCACCTTCATCATCGCGCACAGGCTGTCCACCGTCCGCAACGCCGACATCATCCTGGTGCTTGACCACGGCCGCATCGTCGAGCAGGGCCGCTACCAGGAACTGGTCCTGCGCAACGGTTTGTTCGCGCAACTGGCGCGGCAGGACGAATTCGCGGACGACCGCCGCGGCCGGGAACCGGTGCCGCTGCACGTGGCCGC
>DATEKI010000110.1:0-3543 GCA_035277545.1 Rhodanobacteraceae bacterium
CGTGGCGCCGCCGGTGATCGTGAAATCGCCGGCCGTGCCTTTCGGCGGCGCATAGGCGGCCAACGGTTGCGCCGGCATGAAGTCAACTGAAGTGGTGGTGACCGTCAACAGGTATTGCGTACCCGTCCCGTTGTCGACCACTTCCTTCCACGGCAAACGCACGCCGTCGGTGACACGGTAATCGCTGAAGCGCGTGGTGACGGTCTGTGCGCCCTGCTTCACGACGGTGCGCGACAACAGGTGCGTCCCGGCGTCGAACCATGCGTCGAACGGTTTGCCGCCCTGGGGCGTGATCCTCAACACATGGCATTGCGAATCGTCGCATGGCTTCATGCCCTCGCCGACGACCCTGGCGCCGCCGAAATCCGGCCGCCACCACAGATTGGCATTCTGATAGGCCTGACTGACGGCGACGGGCCGCGCATCGCCGCCCTTTTCCAGATTGACGTCACCATTCGGCCCTTGCTGCCAGGCATCCGTCCCGTCGAAGCCCTGCGCGCCGCTGGCAGGCCCCAGCGTGTAGTGCTGCACGAAGCTGCCGTTGTGCAAGTCGACAACCATCGTGCCGTTGCCGGTCAAACCCTGGCCCGCAATGTTCGCCGCGGTTTTCACCACGGTCTTGCCGTGCCATGCGGCGCCGCCGCTCGCGGCCCGATACGCGTCCAGAACGGCCGACGGATCCGTGGCAGCACGTGCGGCGCTGGCCGAAAACGCGAGCACAACGACAGCAACGGCAATGGCAACTTGGCGCATGACGGTCACTCCGGATCGAAACAAAACGCAGGACCACGGCCGGATCGGCAACATCAGCCCGAACGCGGATTTCCTGCGGTGTGGGGATCGACGCGCAGCCACCCACCCTCGCTGGGTCGCCACGCGCCGATCCCACAACGCTTCCACGAACCGCGAAGGATCGATGAACCGGGCGAGCGCCATTCTCCGCGCGCGCCCCGATGCGCGCATGTGCATCTGGTAACGGCTCGGCGCATGACACTCGTCACCCCGCATGCGCGCTCGCAAGGACCTGTGGCGCATGCACCGCCGCCCAGCCGGGCGTACACTCGGCGATTGTTCGTCCATGAGAGGGGTTTCGCCATGCGCCGCAGCATCCTGTTCGCCGTCATCGCCGGCTTGTGTGTCGCCGCTTCCGCGCAAGCCGCGTCCGCCGAAAACGCATCCGGTGCCTCACCGCCGTTCTCGACCGCGATCACCGCCCAAGGGTTCCGCGCCTACGACCAGGCGATTTCCTCCGACGCGATGGATGGACGCAAGCCCGGCACGCCCGGCGGCGAACGCGCGACCGCGTGGATCGTCGAGCAGTTCAAGGCGCTCGGCCTGCAACCCGGCAATAACGGTTCGTGGTTCCAGAAGGTGCCCACGGTTTCGACCGCGCTTGAAAATTCCGACAAGGTCAAGCTGACCGTCAGCGAAGGCGGCGGTTCGCAAACGTTCGACTTCGGCAAGGATCTGGTTGCATCGACCTTGCAGGCCAAGCCACACGTCTCGATCAAGGATTCCGGCATCGTGTTCGTCGGCTACGGCGTCGACGCGCCCGAATGGAACTGGAACGACTACAAGGGCCTCGACGTCAAGGGCAAGACCGTCGTGGTGCTGGTCAACGATCCCGGCTTCGGCGACAACGACCCCACCCTGTTCAAGGGCAAGGCGATGACCTACTACGGCCGCTGGACCTACAAGTACGAGGAAGCCGCGCGCCAGGGCGCCGCGATGTGCCTGATCGTGCACACCTCCAACGATGCGGCGGGTTATCCGTGGTCGGTGGTGATGAACAGTTGGGGCGGCCCGCAGCTCGCGCTGCCGCAAAGCGAAGACCCGGCGCCGCGCCTGCCGGTCGCGGGCTGGCTCACCCGCGCCGCCGCGCAACGCCTGTTCGCGAAAGCCGGCCTCGACTTCGACAAACTGGCCGCCGCCGCCGACCATCGCGGCTTCAAGCCCGTGCCGCTGAAGGCCACCGCGTCGATCACGCTGGACAGCAAGATCGGCCACGGTTCGGCCAACAACGTGCTCGGCATGATCAAGGGCAGCACGCATCCCGACCAGGTGGTCGTGTATTCCGCGCACTGGGATCACCTCGGCGAGGACGACAGCCTGAAGGGCGACAAGATCTACAACGGCGCGATCGACAACGGCACCGGCATTTCGGCGCTGCTGGAAATCGCCAAGGCGTTCAAGGCGCAGAAACCGGCGCCGCGGCGCAGCGTGCTGTTCGCGGCCGTGACGCTGGAGGAATCGGGCCTGCTGGGTTCGCTCTACTACACCAAGCATCCCGTGTTCCCGATGGACAAGACCGTCGCCGACATCAACATGGATGCGATGGACGTGATCGGGCCGACCCGCAATCTTCAAATAATCGGCAGCGGCCAGTCGCAACTGGAAGACATGCTGAAAGCCGCGCTGAAGAAACAGGGCCGCTACGCCAGCCCCGACGCGACGCCGCAGAACGGCTTCTACTACCGTTCCGATCACTTCAGTTTCGCCAAGGCCGGCGTGCCCGCGCTGATGACCCAGACCGGCGACGACATGGTGCACGGCGGCAAGGCGCAAGGCGACAAGGAACTCGCCGACTACACCGCGCACCGCTATCACACGCCCTACGACAACTTCGACCCGAAGTGGGATTTCTCCGGCGTCGCCGAGGACACCCAGGCGTTGTACGAAGTCGGCCGCGTGCTTTCGCTCGGCGACCAATGGCCCAAGTGGAACAAGGACAGTGAATTCCGCGCGAGACGCGAAAAGGAAATGGCGCACTGATGCACCGCTCGCGCCTCTGCTCGCTGCAGATCGATTGCAACGTCGACGACATCGACGCCGCGGCCCGCTTCTGGGCCGCGGCGCTCGGTTGCCCGGTGGACATGGATCATCCCGGTAGCCGCGACAAATACCGGCAGCTCGCAACCCCTCCGGACCAGCCGATGGTCCAGTTGCAGCGCGTCGACCACGAAAGCCGCGTGCACCTCGACATCGAAACCGACGACATCGAGGCCGAAGTCGTGCGCCTGCAGGAAATCGGCGCGACGATCTTCAAGCGCCTCGACCGCTGGGTCGTGATGCAGGCGCCGACGGGGCAGCGCTTCTGCATCGTGCGCGTGCAGCGACAGGATTTCGCCGAAAACGCGAACGCGTGGACGTAGGTTGGGCTGACGTCGGTTTCATCGACGGAAGCCCAACGCCTCGCGACGAATGCTGGGCTTCGCAAAAAGGCGCTCAGCCCAACCTGCGCGGGTTGGCTCGACCTCAGTGGCGTGAGCGGCTTCATGCGAACTCCAACGTTTGCTCGCAGGTTTCCGTCCCGCGCCGGAATTTGCTGGCTTGCCAGCGCATGACCCGCTACACTGCGCGCAGTTTGACGCGTCGCACCCCGAACTTCCCTGGTGGATCACGGCCGCCGCAGAGCTGACAGGCTCCGCGCCGCCCGGCCCCTCGCCACTCGCACGTCGCGCACACACGGCCACCGCAACCGCGATCGCCGCACATTGTTTTACCCCCTGCAGCGCGGTTTAGGGAACGCTCCGGGACACCAGG
>DATEKI010000111.1:0-6098 GCA_035277545.1 Rhodanobacteraceae bacterium
GTGGCCTTCGACCGCGTACTTGCCATCGAGATTCACGATCGCCGCGTACTGCGGCACGTTCACGCTGCCGCCGTCGATCAGCGGCCCGAGATCGCCGATGCCGACCACGCCGCCCCAGGTGCGGGTGCCGATCAGCGGCCCGAGCTTCGCCTGCTTGAACATGTACGAGAAGATGTCGCCGTCCGACGCAGTGGTGCCGTTGCTGAGCGCCGCGAGGTGGCCGAGATAGGTCGCGCCCGGATAGGTGCCGGTGATCGAGCTGCCGCGCAGGTAGTTGTACGCGAGCAGCTTGCGCGACAAGCGTTCGATCATCGTCTGCGACATGAAGCCGCCGCCGTTGTCGCGCACGTCGATGATCAGCCCAGGCTTGCGCAATTGCGGGTAATACCACTTGATGAATTCGCGCGCGCCGTCGACGCCCATGTCGGGAATGTGCAGGTACCCGATCTGGCCATCACTCGCCTTGGCGACGTATTCGCGATTGGCCTGCACCCAATCGTAGTAGTGCAGGTCCATCTCGCTCGAAATGGGTTTGACCAGCACCGTGCGCGCGCCGTCCGTGCTCGGTCGCGAATTGACGAGCAACTGCACCATCTGTCCCGGCGCAATCCGCAAGAGGCGATACGGATTTTCATCCTTCGTCAGCGGCGTGCCGTTGATCGCGAGGATGTAATCGCCAGGCTTGACGTCCACGCCGACTTCGGTCAGCGGTGAACGGTAGCGCGGCTCGTCGTTCTCGCCAGCGAACACGTCGGCGACCTGATAGCGGCCGCTCGCGGCGTCCAGCTTGAAGTCCGCGCCCAGCAATCCGACGTGCGGCTTGTTTGGCAGGCCGAGGTCGCCGCCCGCGACGTAGGTGTGCGAGTTGGAAATCTCCGCGACCATCTCGCCCAGCACGTAATTGAGATCGGTGCGGTCACCCACGTACTTCAAGAGCGGCTGGTACTTCGCGCGCAGCGCGTTCCAGTCGTAGCCATTCATGGTGTCGACGTAGAAGTAGTCGCGATAGCGCCGCCACACGTCGTTGAAGATTTCGGCGTACTCAGCTTTCGGATCGACGCGCATGAACAAACCGTCCAGCTTGACGTCCTTGGGCTCCGGCTTGGCGGCGTCGAGATCGATGGCCTTGTAATCGTCGCCCTCGTGCACCAGTAGCGTGGAACCGTCGGCCGACAACGCCAGCGGCGCCGCGCCGCCGCCACCTTCGCCGCCTGCGCCGCCCTGGGGCTTGAACATATAGATGTCGCTGTCCTTGCGGTCCTTGAACGACCACGCGTGGATCTTCAACGGCAGCGCGCTTTCGCGGCCGAGGAACGGTGCGCCCGCTGTCGCGTACAGGATCGACTTGGGCGTGATCGCGAACCACGGAATGTTGTCGGGATCGATCGGCGCGCGCACAAGGCGTTGCTCGATGCCATCGAAATCGATTTTGTCGTTGACCTGCGACGCGGGCTTCGGTTTGGACGGTTTTCCGTGATCGCCTTCGCCCTTGCCCGCGGGCGCGGACGAATGCGGCGCGTTGTCGTCGCCCGTCGCGCTGTCGTCGCGCGGCGCGAACGGATTCTTGACGTCCTTGCGCAACGCATAGGCGAGGATCTGCGTGGTGCGGTTGGTCGCGTAATCCAGCTCCACGCTGGAGAACTGCGGCGACCATTCGCGATCGCCGAGGAAGTACAAGTACTTGCCGTCGGGCGAAAACGCCGGCGCCATCGCATCGGCGTATTCGGCCCCCAGTTCGACCGCCTTGCCGGAACCGAGGTCGTACACGTAAAGCCGCGACAACTGGGTGTCCTTGTCGGTCAGCGAATACGCGAGGTAATGCCCGCCCGGCGACCACGCGTAGTCGCGCCGCGACACGCCCGGATCCTGCGCGACCACCCGGTCGTTCGCGCCGGCCGCGGTACCCACCACGTGGATGCGGTTGGCCGAATCCACGAACGCGAGGTTCTTGCCATCCGGCGACCACGACGTGCCGTACAGGCGGCCGATCACGCCCTTGGTCAACATCACGGGATTGGTGCCATTCGCATCGCGCACCCACACTTCCTCCTCGCCGCTCTCGTCGGAGATGTAGGCGACGCGCTTGCCATCGGGTGACCACGACGCCTCGCGCTCGTGCGCGCCCGGCGTGTGGGTCAAATCCAGCGTGATGCCGTGTTCGAGCGGCACGCTGAAGATGTCACCGCGCGCGGTGAACACGGCACGCTTGCCGTTGGGGCTGAGCGCGTAGTCCTCGACGTATTTCTTGACGCTGCGCTCGGACGCACGCGACGCGACGAGGTCGCTCGGTACATGGATCGTCAACGCGCGATCGCTGTTGTTGCGGGTGTCGTAGATGTGCAGCGCACCCGTGACTTCGTACACGATCTGGCCCGCCGCGTCGCCGCTGGCCCAGCGCGCATCGTCGTTCTGATAGTTCGTCAGCTGGGTGGTCTTGCCATCCCTGGTGTCGTAGCGATACAGGTTCAGGTGCGGACCGCGGTCGGACAGGAAATAGATGTCCTTGCCGATCCACACCGGGTCGCGGTCGGTGTTGGGATCGTTGGTGATGTTCTTCGCCGATTTCGAGGCGAAGTCGTAGATGAAGAGATCCTGCGCCCAGCCGCCCGAGTAGCGGTCCCAGTCGCGGAAGTCGCGGAACTTGGGCGAATACACCATCTGCTTGCCGTCGGGCGAAAACCGCGCGGTGCCCGACTGCGGCATCGGCAGCACCGTCGGCAGGCCGCCGGTGACGGCGACGGTGAACACGCGCGGATCGGAAATGTTGCGCGAGTCGCGCCACGAGCGGAACAGCACGGACGTTCCGTCCGGCGTCCAGCCGTACACCTGGTTGTCGAAACCCCAGCGCTGCGGCAACGGCCCCATCGCGGGATAGAACGTCAACTGGGTCGGCTCGCCGCCGCTCGCGGGCACCACGTACACCTGGCTGTCGCCGCCGTACTGGCCGGTGAAGGCGATCTGTTTGCAATCGGGTGAGAAGCGCGCCGCCATTTCGAGGCCCGGCCCCGCCGTCAGGCGTGTCGCGATGCCGCCTTGCGTGGACGCGGTCCACAAGTCGCCCGCGTAGGTGAACACCACGCGGTCGTCGCACACGTCGGGGAAACGCAGCAGGCGCGTGCCTTCGACGTTCGCGGCGGCGGTTGCCGCGGAGGATGTCCCGGCCGGCGCCGGCGGCGTGACCGCCGTGGCGCTCGCGGACGAAGGCACCGAAGCTTCACCCGACGATGCTGGCGAAGAGGATTGCGAACACGCGACCAGTCCCGCGGCGCCGGCCAACAGCGCGCAACCCGCCAGGACGGACTTGCGAATCGTGGAAGACATGGAAGACCCCTCGCATGACGGCACGGACCGGCAGCTATACGCGGTTTCACCCGTGGCCGCCAGTCCCGTTCGGCAGGCACGACAACCGACGCACCCATGACTTGCGTCATGGATGGAACCTTCACGGCATTCCCGGCATCATGATGGGCCAGCCCACCGGACCCGTCCTGCGCGGGACCGGCGCCCCGGCTCCATTCGCTTCCTCCATTCGCTTGCGGAGTTCCCCTTGAGCCAAGCCCAACGGTACTACCTGACGATCGCCAACCTCGCCACCGCGCGCGGCCCCGACGCCGACCTGTCGTTCCAGGGATCCTCGCCGCAGGCTTTCGCCGATGCCCTGCAGGAAGCGCTGCGCAAGCCGATCCTGTTCGATGAATGGAAGGCCACGCAGCCCGATCCCGACCATGTCGATCCCTCGCTGGCACCGGTCGATCCGAACGCCACGGTCACCGCCGAATTGAACGACCTTCACACCGACGTCGAAGTGGTCACCACGCTGACCCACTTCGTGTTGCGCCATCGCCTTTTCATCCTGATCGGCCCGCATTGGCAACTGCACGACGTCGCGGCCGTCTGATCCCCTCTCGTTGTGGAAGGAGTCAACCCATGCAAGGTTTCAAGACCCGAGTGCTCGCACTTGCCTGTTGCGCCATCGTTGCCGGCGGCGTCGGCATGACGGTGCAAGCCGCCGCGCCCGCCGCCTCCAGCGCCAAGGCCGGCAGCCACGCATCCAACCCGTTCTTCCAGCCCTCGACATTGCCGTTCGGCACCTTCGATTTCTCGAAGGTCAAGGATTCCGACTACGTGCCGGCGATGGAAGCGGGCATGAAGGAACAGATCGCCGAGATCGACAAGATCGCCAACAATCCGGCGGCGCCGACCTTCGACAACACCATCGTCGCGATGGAAAAAACCGGCCAGATGCTGACGCGCGTGATGAACGTGTTCAGCCTGTACGCCGGCGCCGATACCAATCCGCAGCTCGAGAAGATTTCTGAACAGGAAGCGCCCAAGCTCGCCGCGCACCAGGACGCGATCTACCTCAACGCGAAGCTGTTTGCACGCATCCAGAAGATTTACGACCAGCGCGCGCAGTTGAAGCTCGATCCGGAATCCGCGCGCCTGCTGGAAGTCGATTACCAGCAGTTCGTGTTGAATGGCGCCAAGCTGTCCAAGGCCGACCAGGCCAAGCTCAAGCAGTACAACGAGAAGATCTCGACCCTCTCCACCCAGTTCGGCAACAAGCTGATCGCCGCGGCCAAGGCCGGCGCGCTGGTCGTGGACAACAAGGCCGCTCTCGCGGGCCTGACGCCGGCGCAGGTCGACGCTGCGGCGGCCGCCGCCAAGGCACGTGGCCTGAAGGGCAAGTGGGTGATCCCGCTGCAGAACACCACGCAGCAGCCGGACCTCGCGTCGCTTTCGAATCGCGACGTCCGCCACCAGTTGTTCGAGAACTCGATCAACCGCGCCGAGAAGGGTGACGCCAACGACACCCGCGCGATCATCACCGAGATCGCGTACCTGCGCGCGCAGAAGGCCAAGCTGCTCGGCTTCGACGATTTCGCCGCGTGGAAGCTTAAGGACCAGATGGCCAAGACGCCGGCCACGGTGATGGGTTTCCTCGATGCGCTGGTGCCCGCCGCCAAGGCGCGTGCCGCGCTGGAAGCCGACGCACGCCAGCAGATGATCGACAAGGACCAGAAGACCGCGGGCAAGCCGTCGTTCAAGCTGGAACCGTGGGATTGGGAGCTTTACGGCCAGCAGGTACAGAAGGCCAAATACGACATCGACCAGTCCGAAGTGAAGCCGTACTTCGAGTTGAAGAACGTGCTGGAGAACGGCGTGTTCTATGCCGCGCACCAGTTGTACGGCATCAGCTTCAAGCAGGTGAAGAACCTGCCGACCTGGAATCCGGACGTGCTGGTTTACGAGGTGTACAACACCGACGGCAAGCCGCTGGGCCTGTTCTACGGTGACTACTTCAAGCGCGACAACAAGGCCGGCGGCGCGTGGATGAGCGACATCGTGCATCCCAACACGCTGCTCGACCAGTCACCGGTGATCTACAACGTCGCCAACTTCACCAAGCCGGCGGCTGGCCAGCCCGCGCTGTTGTCGTCGGATGACGTGATCACGATGTTCCACGAGTTCGGCCACGCGCTCAACGCGTTCTTCGCCGACACGAAATATCCCAGCCTGTCGGGCACCAACGAGCCACGCGACTGGGTGGAGTTCCCCTCGCAGTTCAACGAGCACTGGGCGTTCTACCCGGAAGTGTTCGACCACTACGCGAAGAACTACAGGACCGGCGCGCCGATGCCGAAGGAGCTCGTGGCCAAGCTGCAGAAGGCACAGCTGTTCAACAAGGGCTACGACATGACCGAGCTGCTGGAAGCGGCCCTGCTCGACATGAACTGGCACACGCTGCCGGCCAGCGCGCCGAAGGTCACGGTGGCCGACGTGGACACCTTCGAGACGAACGCGCTCAAGAAAGACAACATCCTGGTGCCGTACGTGCCGCCGCGCTACCGCTCGACCTACTTCCTGCACATCTGGGGCAACGGCTACGCGGCCGGCTACTACGCCTACCTGTGGACGCAGATGCTCGCCGACGACGCCTACGGCTGGTTCGAGGAACACGGCGGCCTCACCCGCGCCAACGGCGACCGCTTCCGCAAGATGATCCTGTCGCGCGGCAACACCGAGGATCTCGCCGAGCTGTACAAGACATGGCGCGGCCGTGCGCCGAACACCGACGCGATGAAGAAGGATCGCGG
>DATEKI010000112.1:0-7431 GCA_035277545.1 Rhodanobacteraceae bacterium
CCTGTCGCAATGGCAGCGCACGGTGGATGCGGTGGAAAACCCGAAGGACGAAGTGCGCGTTTTCATCGTCGGCAAGTACGTCGAACACAAGGACGCCTACAAGTCGCTGGGCGAGGCGCTGCGCCACGGTGGCATCCACAATGCCACGCGCGTGCAGCTTGAGTGGATTGACTCGGAAGACATCGAAACGCGCGGCGCCGACGCGGTGTTGCGCGACGCCGATGCGATCCTGGTGCCGGGCGGTTTCGGCAAGCGCGGCTTCGAGGGCAAGATCCAGACGGTGAGGTACGCACGCGAGCGCGGCATCCCATATTTCGGGATCTGCTACGGCATGCACGCAGCGGTGGTCGAATTCGCGCGCGACATCGCGGGCCTGCCGGGCGCGGGTTCCACCGAGAACGACCGCGATTGCGCCGATCCGGTCATCGCGCTGATCACCGAATGGACGCAAGCGCCGGGCGACGTGCAACGCCGCGATGAAACTTCCGATCTCGGCGGCACGATGCGCCTGGGTGCACAGGAATGCCTGTTGAAGGCGGGCACGATCGCGCGCGAGTTGTATGGCGCCGACACCATCCGCGAACGCCATCGCCATCGTTTCGAGTTCAACAACCGCTACCGCGAGCGGCTGGAGAAAGCCGGACTCGTGATCGCCGGTGTATCGGTGGATGACCTGGTCGAGATCGTGGAATTGCCGGTGCAGAAGCATCCGTGGTTCCTGGCCTGCCAGTTCCATCCCGAGTTCACCTCGACGCCGCGCGACGGCCACCCGCTGTTCAACGGCTTCGTGCGCGCGGCGCGTGAATACAAGGCGATGCGTGATGCACCGCGGCTTGCGAAGGAAGCGGCGGGATGATGGTGCTTGTTGCGTTGGCATTTCCACTTGCCGTCATCCCGGCGAAAGCCGGGACCCAGCGCCTTCCCGGGGGGCCAAAGTCGCCAGGTTCCGGATCGCCGCTGCGCGGCGTCCGAAATGACGAGGATTGGTTGCCATGAACCTTTGCGGCTTTGAAGTCGGCCTCGGCAAACCGTTCTTCCTGATCGCCGGCCCGTGCGTGGTGGAATCCGAACAGTTGCAGCTCGATGCGGCGGGATGGTTGAAGGAAATCACCGGCAAGCTCGGCATTCCCTTCATTTTCAAGTCCAGCTTCGACAAGGCCAACCGTACTTCGTCGAAAAGTTTCCGCGGCCTCGGGATGGAGGAAGGCCTGCGCATCCTCGGCGAAGTGAAGAAACAGGTTGGCGTGCCGGTGCTCACCGACGTGCACGAATACACGCCGTTCGATGAAGTGGCCGAGGTCGTGGACGTGTTGCAGACGCCGGCGTTCCTGTGCCGCCAGACCGATTTCATCCAGAAGGTCGCGCGCACCGGCAGGCCGGTCAATATCAAGAAGGGTCAGTTCCTGTCGCCGTGGGACATGAAGAACGTTGTCGAAAAGGCGCGCACCGTCGGCAACGACCAGATCCTGGTATGCGAGCGAGGCGCCAGCTTCGGCTACAACAACCTCGTCTCCGACATGCGCTCGCTCAGCGTCATGCGTGAAACCGGGTGTCCGGTGGTGTTCGATGCGACGCACTCCGTGCAGTTGCCGGGCGGGCAGGGCACGAAGTCGGGTGGCCAGCGCGAATTCGTGCCGGTGCTGGCGCGCGCGGCCGTCGCGGTCGGCGTCGCGGGCGTGTTCATGGAAACCCATCCCGATCCGGACAAGGCGTTGTCCGATGGTCCGAATGCGTGGCCGCTGGGCAAGATGGAAGCGCTGCTGGAAACGCTGAGGGAACTCGACGCGACGACGAAACGCAACGGGTTCCTCGAATCGAAAGCCTGATTTTTTGACGCGGATTTACGCGGATGATCGCGTCTTGGTTCCGCTGTTCCTGTTTGATCCGCGCCAAAAGCATTTGGCATTTGGAGTGAATCGTGGCAGCCATCAAAATCCTCAACGCTCGCGAAGTGCCGGACAATCGCGGCGATGTCGCCTCCGTTTCGACGCCTGGCGACGGGCGCGGCGCAGAATGAATGCACGGGTCGGTGCCGCGGGTCGTCCGGCGGCAAAGGTGGTGTTGCTCCTGGCGGTGGTTTCTGCGCTTTCCGCTTGCGGCAGGTCATCGGTGGATGGCATCGCCACGGCGCAGCCGCTGGCTTTCAGCGCGGTGGATGCCCGCGTGCAGGCGTACATGGATTGCGCGATCCCTGCCGGGCGTGCGAAGCGCCTGGTCGCGAGCGACTACGCCGAGGCGGCCATCCGTGACGCTGGTTTCGACGCGCTCCACCGGAATGCGATGGAAGTCGCCAGCACGCGCGTGCCGCGATACGAAGAAACCTTTGCACCCCATGGCGATGAATCCGGTCGCGCGCAAGGTGATCTCGAAGCGATCGTGAGTGCCGCCGATGACGCGAAAGTCCCGGAAGGATTGCGCGCCAAGGCGCGTGCCTACGAGGCGTATTACCAATCGCTTGCGGTGGGAAGCGATTGCAAGCTCGACGAAGATGTCCTCAAACTGATCAACAAAGGCTGATGCCATGACCGCCATTGTCAGAATCCACGCCCGCGAAGTGCTGGACAGCCGCGGCAATCCGACCCTTGAAGCCGAAATCACACTGGACGACGGTGCGTTCGGTCGCGCCATCGTGCCGAGCGGTGCGTCCACCGGCACCCGCGAAGCGGTGGAGTTGCGCGACGGTGACAAGTCGCGCTACCTCGGCAAGGGCGTCTTGAAGGCGGTCGCCAACGTCAATGGTGAGATCGCGAAGGCTTTGGCCGGTTTCGACGCCGCCGACCAGAAAGGCCTCGACGACAAGCTGGTCGCGCTGGATGGGACGCCCAACAAGTCGCGGCTCGGAGCGAATGCCACGCTGGGCGTCTCGCTGGCTGCGGCGCACGCGGCGGCCGCTTCGCGCAAGCAGCCGCTGTGGAAATACCTCGCGGGCGACCGTGCGCCGGTGCTTCCCGTTCCCATGATGAACGTGATCAACGGCGGCGTGCACGCCGACAACCCGCTCGACATGCAGGAATTCATGGTGATGCCGGCGGGTTTCGACCGCTTTTCCGATGCGTTGCGCGCGGGCGTCGAAGTTTTCCATGCGCTTAAAACGCAGTTGAAGAAGCGCGGCATGAACACGGCGGTGGGCGACGAAGGCGGCTTCGCGCCGGCGCTGCGTTCGCACGAGGAAGCGATCGAGGTGATCCTGGAAGCCGTCGATGCCGCGGGTTACAAGCCCGGCAAGCAGATCTGGATCGCGCTCGATCCGGCGTCGTCGGAGTTTTTCGAGAACGGCGTGTACGACTTGAAGGGCGAGAACCGCAAGCTCGACGCCACCGGCATGGTGGAGTTGTATTCGAACTGGTGCGGCAAATATCCGATCATCAGCATCGAGGACGGCCTTGCCGAGGGCGACCAGGCCGGCTGGAAACTCATCACCGAAAAACTCGGCAAGCAGATCCAGTTGGTGGGCGATGACCTGTTCGTCACCAATCCCGCGATCTTTCGCGAAGGCATCGCCAACCACATCGCCAACGCGATCCTGATCAAGGTGAACCAGATCGGCACGCTCTCGGAAACGCTCGAAGCCGTCGCGATGGCCGACAAGGCGAAGTACGCCGCGGTGATGTCGCATCGCTCGGGCGAGACCGAGGACACCACCATCGCCGACCTCGCCGTCGCGACCACGTCCACCCAGATCAAGACCGGCTCGTTGTGCCGTTCCGACCGCATCGCCAAATACAACCAGTTGCTGCGGATCGAAGAGCAGCTCGGCGCCGCGGCCAAGTATGCTGGCCGCGATGCCTACCCGAACCTGGCGGCCCTTCCCGGCTGACCGGTTTTTGCCGACGAGGCCACGCCCTTGCTCAAGTGGCTTGCGCTCATCCTGATTGCCCTGCTGATCGGCCTGCAGATCAAGCTGTGGGTCGGCGACGGCGGCATGCGCGACCTGCGCGCGATCCGCGCGCGCGTGGCCGAGCAGCAGGCCCAGAACGCCAAGCTGAAGCAGCGCAACGATGCGTTGCATGCGGACGTGGAGGATTTGAAACACGGGCGGGATGCGGTCGAAGCCCGCGCGCGTTCGCAGCTCGGCCTGATCAAGCCCGGCGAAGTGTTCTACCAGGTCGTCAACGGGCCGGCCGGAGCAGCGAGCAACGTGCCGCGGCCGGCTTCAACGGCTGCGCCGGCGCCGGCATCTTCCACTGCCGCACCTGCTTCCAGCGATTGATCCGCCGCGTGGCACGGGGTTGATCGGCTAAACTTGCGTGCTGTGCACGATACTTCGGGGTTTGGCGGCATGCGGGTTTTGTTGAGCAATGACGATGGTGTGGATGCGCCGGGCATCCTCGTGCTCGCCGAACGTCTGGCGGCACTCGGGGAGGTGACGATCGTGGCTCCCGACCGCGACCGCTCAGGCGCCAGCAATTCCCTCACGCTCGACCAGCCCGTGCGCGTCGTGCACCTTGAAGACGGCCGCTATCGCGTTGCGGGCACGCCGACGGATTGCGTGCACCTCGCATTGTCCGGTTTGCTGGAAGACGAACCCGACATCGTGGTGTCGGGCATCAACAACTCCGCCAACCTGGGCGACGACGTGATCTATTCGGGCACCGTGTCGGCCGCGATGGAAGGGCGTTTCCTCGGGTTGCCCGCGATCGCCGTGTCGCTGGCCGGAGCCGGTGAACACCACGACGGCAACGGCCACCATTTCGATTCCGGTGCGCGCGCGGTTTCCTTGCTGATGCGTCGCCTGCTGGTCGATCCGCTGCCCGCCGACACCATCCTCAACGTCAACGTGCCGGACAGGCCATGGGGTGAAATCGAGGGCTTCGAGGTGACCCGGTTGGGTTGCCGGCATCGCGCGTCGCCGTGCATCGCGCAACGCGACCCGCGCGGTCGCACGGTGTGGTGGATCGGGCCTGCGGGCGATGCCGACGATGCGGGTCCCGGCACCGATTTCGATGCAGTGCGCCGCGGGTTCGTGTCGGTCACGCCCATCCACGTGGATCTGACACGCTTCCAGGCGCTGGAAAAGGTGTCGAAGTGGATTGGCGGATTGACCGCGCAGTTGCAGGGGGAGCAGGCCGCATGACGCATTTCTTCGGTGCCGCGACGGCATCGGCCGGCGGGCATGGCATGACGTCGCAGCGTGCGCGCGACCGGCTGGTCGCGACGCTGCGCGCGGAAGGCATCGGGGATGCACGCGTGCTGGACGTGATCCGCACGATGCCGCGGCACCTTTTCCTCGACGAGGCCTTGTCCGCACGCGCCTACGAAAACAATGCGCTGCCGATCGGGCTCGGCCAGACCATTTCGCAGCCGTGGGTGGTCGCGCGCATGACCGAGTTGCTGGTCGAAAACGGCACGCCCGGACGCGTTCTGGAGATTGGCACCGGTTCCGGCTACCAGGCCGCGGTGCTGGCGCAACTCGTGGACACGGTTTACACGGTGGAGCGCATCGAGGAACTGCTGCGCAAGGCTCGCCGCCTGTTCCGTACCATGAAGATCGAAAACATCCGTTCGCGCCATGACGACGGCAACGTCGGCTGGCCGGCCGAAGCACCGTTCGATGCGATCGTGCTGACCGCTGCCGGGGAGTCGCTGCCGCGTGCGCTGCTGGACCAGCTTGCTGAGGGTGGCGTGATCGTGGCCCCCCTGGGACCCGCCGGTTCGCAACGGTTGACGCGCTTTCGCCGCGAGGGCGAGGCGTTGCACAAGGAAGAGCTGGAGCCCGTGAGTTTCGTGCCGCTGTTGGGCGGCTTGAGTTGAATACACCGCGGGGCAATATTGCTCTTGATCGTCGTTCCGGCGAAAGCCGGATGACGGAGGCTGGGAGGGGTTCGTGAAAGCATTGCGTGCGGCGGGCGTGCCATCAGCATGAAGATCTTCCGACCCCTCTACGAGAAAGCCATCGAATGGGCCGCGAAGCCGCGCGCCGATGTCGGGCTGGCGTTGCTGAGCTTCGTCGAAGCCTTCATCTTTCCGGTCGCACCGGAAATCATGCTGGCGCCGATGACGCTGGCGCGGCCGCGCCGGTGGTGGCAGTTCGCGTCGCTGAGCCTGTTCTTCTCGCTGCTTGGTTCGCTGGTCGGTTACGCGTTGGGGCATTACGCGTTCGACATGTTGAAACCCTTGCTCGCGCAGATCGGCTGGTTGCCGCACCTGGAATCGCTGGTGCATACGCTCGGTGCCGATGCGCAGCAGCATCCCTGGAAAGCATTCTGGTTGCTGGTCGCGGCGGGCTTCGTGCCGATTCCGATGAAGGTGGCGAGCTGGGCATGTGGCATCGTCGGGATGCCGATCCTGCCATTCCTCGGCGGCATCGCCGTGGGACGCGGCAAGCGGGTATTCCTGGTCGCCGGCGTGATCCGGCTGGGCGGCGAGCGCGCCGAGAAGGCGCTGCACAAGCACATCGAAACGGCGGGCTGGGTGGTCGTCGCGATCGTTGCCGCGCTGCTGCTGTGGTGGTGGCTGCGCTGATCCCTGATTGCGGCACGCATGAAAAAACGCCCGGCGGGTGCCGGGCGTTCTGGTTGCTGCAACCGCGTGTGGTGATCAGGCGGCCTTGAGGCAGGTGCTCATGAAGCTCTTGCGGGCGGCGCCCTTGAGGCTCTTGGCCTTGGCGTCGGCGTTGCAGGTCTTCATCTTTTCCTGCTGGGAGGTCTTGGCAGCCGGCGCGGCGGCTGCAGTCTTGCCGTGCAGGCAATCACTCATGAACTTCTTGTGCGCGTCGCCTTTCATGCCCTTGGACTCATGGCTGCAGGTAGCCATCTTGGTCTGCTGCGCGGTCATCGCCTTGGCGGACGAAGCAGCCGTGGCGCCCGTGGCAAAAGCCGGGGCAGCCGCCAGCGCACCGAGGCTCAGGCCCAGCGCCAACATCGAGGTACGGATCCGCATGACTTCTCTCCTGGTGGAAATCGTTACCGGCGGTCTTGCCGGCGCTGCGAACTATACGCCCAGCCTTGTGCATTTGGATAAACGAACGCCCGCCGGAACCCGCATTGCGCGTGGCAATTCAGGTGCCGGTAGGCGTGGTGTTAGGGGAGCGTTAGCAGGCCCGCCGCGTCCATGGTTCGGCAGGCTCGCGTTTGCTTTTGTCGAAAGTCCTGCACAGGGGTGAGCTGGAGCTTTCGTGACATGCCGGTGGCATGTCACGCCAGCGAGCGGGCAGTCCATGGAGAGACTGCCCCGGGCTTGGACGACGAAGCTGGGCGCGCAGTCGCCCAAGTGCAGGGCGGTGCCAGGGATGGCAATTACGCCGCCGCGCGCTTGGCCTCGACTTCCTGCCGCGGGCCGTGCTTGAGGGCCTCGCGCACGTGCGCCACCAGCAGGTCCACCTCGGCTTCATTGATGCTGAAGTGCGGGGTGAAGCGCAGTGAATTGGCGCCGCCATGGATCACGTTGATGCCGCGCTCGCGCATGTATTCCTCGATCGAGTCCGCGCCGAAG
>DATEKI010000113.1:0-11745 GCA_035277545.1 Rhodanobacteraceae bacterium
GTTCAGCCAGGAGTTCTACAAGCACGTCCACCTGCGCCACCACGTCGGCAACATGGACCGCATCGGCAAGGACGGCACCACCATCGATCCGCTGTCGATCTACCGCCACGGCAAGGACGGCAAGCCGGAAAGCGTGTGGACCTACACGTTCTATTCCTATTTCCGCGACGATATCGGCGAGTGCTATACGCGCGTCAAGGCCAAGTGGCCGCATCTCGCGCGCTGGATCCGCATCGAGATCGCGACCGTGGTCGTCGTGTACCTCGCCTGCCTGGTCTACGACTGGCGCGCTTTCCTGTGCCTGGTGCCGTTCTACTACCTCGGCCATTCATTGTCGTCGTTGAACGGCTACTACGAACATTTGAAGGGCGACCCGGACCAGCCGATCGCGTGGGGCGTGTCGACGTACAACAAGGCGTACAACTGGATCTGGCTGTACAACGGCTTCCATGCCGAACACCACTATCGCCCCAAGGTGCACTGGACGAAGATGGTGGAGCTGCGCAATTCGATCCGCGACGAGCAGCGCGCCAAGGGCGTGCACGTGATGGGCTGGTGCCATGCGCTGGGCTTCATGGATCGCCAGCCGCCGGCACACACCGTGGTCAAGCCTGCAGCCGCCAAGGCAGCGTAACCGCGGTTACAACTGCGCGAGGATGCCCAGCGGATTCTGGGTACGTGCGACCGTGACGATGAACAGGAACACGATCAGCGCCACCGCGAAGCACGTCGCGCGCAACGCTCGCGTGCGGCCGCGCCGGAGCGCGAACACGCCCAGCACGATGTAGGCGACCAGCAGGACCACCTTGACGGTCAGCCACGCCTGCACGAACGGGTATTGGTGGATGATCGTCGTGAGCGCGATCGCGGCGGCCAGCAGCAGGGAATCGACCACCACCGAGATGCGCCGCAGCGCGACGTGGTTGGCGGCGGGCAGTCCCGCCAGCATCATGCAGCCGCGGGTGAAGAACAGGCTGCCCGACGCGATCACGCAGCCGATGTGAATCCAGAGGATTTGCAGGAACCAGGCGGCCATGGCGGGTCGTCGAGCGTCGGAATCGCGAAGTATGCGGGCGGGCGCGCGTGCGCGCGTTGATCCACCTCAGGATGACGTCGGCTCGGGGAGCGAGCTGCAGGGCTGTGGCGAGTAGCGCAGCAGGCGGTTCAGGGGTTCGTGCCTAGACGTTCAGCACGCAACGCGCCAACGCGCGCAAGCGCGGCGGATCGAGCAATTCCACCTTGCGCCCGTCGATCTCGATGAGCTTCTGCTCGCGGAAGCGCCCGAGTACGCGGCTCACCGTTTCCGCGGCAAGGCGCAGGTAATTGGCGATGTCGGCGCGCGCCATGCTCAGGCGGAATTGCGTGCCGGACAAGCCGCGCGATGCATAACGATCGCCGAGGTCGATGAGGAAGGCGGCCATGCGTTCGTCGGCGGAATGATCGCCGGCCAGCAGCGCGGCAGAACCGAGTTCCTTGCTGAGCAGGCGGAACAGGTGCTGCTGGATTTTCGGTTGGCGCGCGGCCAAGGCACTCATCGCGGGAAACGAGAAGCGGCAGCACTCGGTGGTTTCCAGGGCGATGGCGTCGCACGGGTAGTGTTCGGGGTAGATCGCATCGAGGCCCACCAACTCGCCGGGCAGGTAGAAACCCAACACCTGCTCGCGACCTTCGGCGTCCACCAGCGTGGTCTTGATCATGCCGGTGCGCACCGCGAACAGCGCGCGAAACGGATCGCCGGCGCGGAAGATGCGTTGCCCCGGTTCGAACGGACCGACGTGTTCGACGAGGTAGTGCAGGTCGTTGAGTTCGGGCTTGCCGTAGCCTGCGGCGGAGCAAGCTTCCGCGAACGCGCAGCTCGAGCAGAAGTGCTCGGTGTCGCCGTCGTTCGACGGAACGCCCGTGCCGCGTGGCAATGGCGCGCCTCCGGGTGATTGTGGTGAGCGCGATTCCATCATGGTGACGAAAAAGCCGGAACTTCGTTAGTTTAACGCCGCGCCCGTTGCCGGTTTCAGGCAGCCGGTTCGATGCGCTGCTCGATCGCCCCGAAGATCGAATTGCCGTCGATGTCGTGCATGTCGATCTTCACCGTGTCGCCGTATTTCAGGAACGGTGTCATGGCTTCGCCGTCGCGCAGTTTCTCGACCGTGCGTTGCTCGGCGAGGCACGAGGCTCCGCGCGAGGTGTCCTGGTTGGCGATGGTGCCGGACCCCACGAGGGTACCGGCCGCGAGCGGGCGGGTCCTGGCGGCGTGTGCGACCAGTTGAGCGAAATTGAACTGCATGTCCTCGCCGGCTTCGGCCTCGCCGAACCACTGGCCGTTGATCCAGGTGCGCATCGCGAGGTGCACCTTGTCGTCCCTCCATGCGTCGCGCAATTCGTCGGGCGTCACGAACACCGGCGACAGCGCCGAACGCGGCTTGGATTGCAGGAAACCGAAACCCTTGGCGAGTTCCGCCGGGATCAGGTTGCGCAAGGAGACGTCGTTCACGAGCCCGATCAACTGGATGTGGTGCGATGCGTGTTCAGGCGTCACCGCCATCGGCACGTCGTCCGTCACCACCACCACCTCGGCCTCGAGGTCGATGCCGTAGTCTTCGCTCGAAACGCGCACGGGATCGCGCGGGCCGAGGAACCCGGCGCTGGTCGCCTGGTACATCAGCGGATCGGTGTAGAAGGTTTCCGGCACCGTCGCGCCGCGCGCCTTGCGCACGCGCTCGACGTGCGGAAGGTAGGCGCTGCCGTCCACGAATTCATACGCCCGCGGCAGTGGCGCCGCCAGCGCGCCGACATCCAGCTCGAACGCATTCTCGACGGCCTTGTGGCGATGCAGGCACAAGGCGTCGTACAGCGCGTGCAGGCGTGGCGCAGCGTCCTGCCAGTCCTCCAGTGCGGCCTGCAGGGTGGGCGCAATGCCGGTCGCGCGTACGCCGTGTACGAGGTCGCGGCTGACGAGGATGAGGGTTCCATCGCGACCACCTTCTTTGAGCGTAGCCAGTTTCATTTATGCCTCACTTCGTATCGGCATGTCCAAACCGTCCATGGTGCGTGGCGCTGGCCCGCGCATCCTTGCGCGGGCGCTCGCCGGCGCGCGATTCAACGCATCGCGCGAAAACCCCGGTTCGCCCATCCCTTCCGCCTTCCTTGAGGGTTGCGAGTTTCATGTATTGTCCTTCTGCTCAGCGTTGCGATGGATCGAAGTGTTTCCGAAGGCCGCGCCAGCAATCCTGATAGTCGTGCTGGCGTTGCGGCGATTCCAGTGCCTGTTTCGTCGGGTGGATCACGCAACGCGTTTCGAACATGAAGGCCATGGTATCGACGACGTGTTGCGGCTTGCTCGTGTCCGTCGCAAGTGCCTTGGCATGGCTCGCGGCATCGGGTCCGTGTCCGCTCATGCAATTGTGCAGCGACGCCCCACCGGGCACGAAGCCGCCGCCGGCGCTCGCGTCCTTGGCGTCGTACTCGCCGTGGATCAGGCCCATGAATTCGGATGCGATGTTGCGGTGGAACCACGGCGGCCGGAAGGTGTGTTCGGCCACCAGCCAGCGCGGCGGGAAGATCGCGAGATCCATGTTGGCGGTGCCGGGTGTGTCGCTCGGCGAGGTCAGCACCGTGAAGATCGAGGGATCAGGGTGGTCGTAAGAGATCGAGCCGATGGTGTTGAAGCGGCGCAGGTCGTAGCGATAAGGCGCGTGCGTGCCGTGCCATGCGACGACGTCCAACGGCGAATGGTCGATCGGTGTGCGCCACAGGCGGCCCTGGAACTTGGCGATCAGTTCGAAATCGCCCTCGACGTCTTCATAGGCGGCGACCGGCGCCTCGAAGTCGCGCGCGTTGGCGAGGCAGTTGGAACCGATCGGGCCGAGTTCGGGCAAACGCAGCGGCGCGCCGAAGTTTTCGCAGACGTAGCCACGTGCGGCTCCGTCCGGAAGCCCGACCTTGAAACGCACGCCGCGCGGGATCAGCGCGATCTGCTGCGGCTCGATCTCGAGTACGCCGAGTTCGGTTGCGATGCGCAGGCGGCCCTGCTGCGGCACGATCAGCAATTCGCCGTCGGCGTCGTAGAAGAAGCGGTCCTGCATCGATTGATTGCAGGCGTAGAGATGGATGCCGACGCCGGTTTGCGAAGATGCCGCGCCATTGCCCGCCATCGTGAACAGGCCACCCACGAAATCGGTCGGCACGTCCGGCAGCGCGAACGGACTCCAGCGCATCTGGTCGGGCGGCGTCGGCACCTCGTCGAAACTGTTGTGGAACGTGGCCTGTTCGAATCGCTCGAACGAACCATGCAGCGCGGCCGGGCGGATGCGGTACAGCCAGCTCCGCCGGTTGGCGTGGCGTGGCGCCGTGAAGGCGGTACCCGACAATTGCTCGGCATACAGGCCGTACGGCACCTTTTGCGGCGAGTTCTGCCCGACCGGCAGCGCGCCTTCCAGCGCCTCGCTCGAGTGCTCGTTGCCGAAGCCGGTGAGGTAAGCGCGGGTCATGGGGAAGCTCTCAGAGGAAGCCGCGCTTCATCTGGTCGCGCTCGATGGATTCGAACAGCGCCTGGAAGTTGCCTTCGCCGAAACCCTCGTTGCCCTTGCGCTGGATGATCTCGAAGAAGATCGGTCCGATGCAGTTCTGGGTGAATATCTGCAGCAGCAGTTTCCGCTTCGTTTCCATGTCGGCGTCGATCAGGATCTTGTTCTTGGCGAGGCGCGGCACGTCTTCGCCATGGTTTGGCACGCGCACGTCGATCACTTCGAAATAGGTGTCGGGTGTATCGAGGAATTCGACGCCCGCATCGCGCATCGCTTCCACCGTGTCGTAGATGTTGTCGGTGAACAGCGCGATGTGCTGGATGCCCTCGCCCTTGTACTCATCGAGGTACTCGTTGATCTGCGACTTCGGGTCGCTGGACTCGTTGAGCGGGATGCGCACCATGCCATCCGGCGCGGTCATGGCCTTGGACACGAGGCCGGTCTTGGCGCCCTTGATGTCGAAGTAGCGGATCTCCCGGAAGTTGAACAACTTTTCGTAGTAGCCCGCCCACTTCGCCATCTCGCCGAAATGAAGATTGTGGGTGAGGTGGTCGATGAAGGTCAGCCCGAAACCCTTCGGGTTGCGCTGTGCCGCCGGCACCAGCCATTCGTAATCGTCGAATGCCGAGCCCTTGTCGCCGTAATGGTCGACGAGGTACAGCATGCAACCGCCGATGCCCTCGATCACCGGCGCGTCGATCGCGCGGGTGGCCGCCTTGTGCGTGACTTCCTTGGCGCCATTGGGCAGCGTTGCCTTCAGCACTTCGGATGCCGGACGCGAAAAGCGGATCGCGAAACCGCAGGCGCAGGGCCCGTGTCGTTTGGCGAAATCCGCCGCGAACGAATCGGGTTGCTCGTTCACCAGCAGGTTGCAGCCGCCCTGGCGATACAGCGTGATGGCCTTGCTCTTGTGTTTGGCGACCGCGGTGAAGCCCAGCCGCTTGAACAGATCGTGCAGCAGCTTGGGCTCGGGCGCGGCGAACTCCACGAATTCGAAACCGTCGACGCCCATCGGGTTGGCGAAGGTGGTCGGCTGCATGCCGGTGTTGGGCTGGGCATTCATGAAAACCTCCCGGAAAGCTGTTTGGTGCGAGCTGTCGTGAAAAGTCAGGCCACGGAGCTCTTTGCCATGGATGGCGGCTCTATGGCCGTGGTGGTGCTGGTGACCGAAAGCCTCTACGACGCCAAGAAGCCACGGCAATGCAGCAATCATGGATGATTGCATTAAGATAGTTACAAATGAAACCATTTGCAACCGCAACCAGCAAAGCCCCGCACGCGCCGATCGAACTGGAAAAGTTCATTCCGTACCAGTTGTCGATCGTGTCCAACACGGTCAGCCAGGCGATCGCGGACGAGTACCAGCAGCGCTTCGACCTCGGTACCACCGAATGGCGGGTGATGGCAGTGCTGGCGCGTTGCGACGGCGACGGCTTGTCGGCGCGCGCGGTAGCGCGGCTGACCGCGATGGACAAGGTGGCGATCAGCCGCGCGCTGGCGCGGCTGGTGGCGGCCGGCCGGGTGCTGCGCCGCACGCACCACGGCGACAAGCGCAAGTCCGTGTTGCGGTTGTCGGCCGCCGGCTGGCGCATCCACGATGCGGTGGCGCCGCTCGCCCGCCGGCACGAACGCGAATTGCTGGCGGCACTGAACGAAGAAGAACGCGCGTGGCTGGCGCGCATCCTCGACAAGCTGATGACCGAAGGCGCTAGCGGACGCCGTGCATCAACCGGTTCACCAGCGGCGAAACCAGCAGCAGCAACACGCCGGCTCCAAGCAGCAGCCAGAATCCGAAGGTGAAACCGGAAAGCGCGGAAGCCGCGGTCATGCCGCCCGTGCCCGCGATGCGGCTGGCGAACAGACCCGAAAGATTCCCGCCCACCGCCAGCGACAGGAACCAGCCACCCATCGCGAAGCCGACCAGCCGCGACGGCGCCAGCTTGGTCACCATCGACAGGCCGATCGGCGACAGGCACAACTCGCCGAGCGTCTGCAGCACGTAGCACAGCACCAGCGGCCAGAACGGAATCAGCCCGTTCGCGCCAAGCAATTTCGAGAGCGCGAACATCAGCACCAGGAAGCCGAGGCTGTTGAACAGCAGCCCGAAACCGAACTTGCGCGGGATCGAGGGTTCCATCCGGCGCCTGTCGAGCCATGCCCATGCCAGGGTCACCAGCGGCGCGAAGACGATGATCGCGAGCGGGCTCACCGACTGGAACCAGCCGACCGGGAAAATCCAGCCGCCCGGCATCACGCGATCGACGATGTTTTCGGCGAGGAAGTTGAACGACGTGCCGAGCTGGTAATAGAACATCCAGAACAGGATGTTGAACGCGAAGATGATCAGCATCGCGATCACGCGGTGCACCTGCACGCGATCGTGGCGCGCGGCCTCGACCAGCAACATCGCCGCCACCGCGATGAACAGCAATCCGAGCAGCCATTGCAGGCCCGTCGCGCCCACCCGCGACAGCAGCAGGAACACCAGCGGCACCGACACGATCACGCCCAGCAGCACCCAGGCGACCCGCGCAAGATCTTCGGCGCCGGGCGCAGGCCGTCCGACATTCTTCAACTGCCGGCGTCCGAACCAGAACCACACCAGGCTCATCAGCATGCCCACGCCCGCGGCCGCGAACACCAGCCGGAAATTCTGCTGCATCGGTGTCGCGGTGAAATGCGTGGCCATCCATCCCGTGAGCAGCGGCGCGACCAGCGCGCCCGCATTGATGCCCATGTAGAACAGCGTGAAGCCGCGGTCGCGGCGCGGATCGTCGCGGCCGTACAACTGGCCGACCATCGTCGAGATGTTGGGCTTGAACAGGCCGTCGCCGACGATCACCAGCGCAAGCCCCAGCAGCAGCATCGTGCGGCTGGGCAGCATCAGCACGAACAGGCCCGCCGCCATCACCAGTGCGCCCATCAGGATGGTGCGCTGGTAGCCGATCACGCGGTCCGCAACCCAGCCGCCGAAGATGCAGGTGCCGTAGATCAGCGCGGTGTACGCGCCGAAGATGCCGCTCGCCCAGGCCTGCCCCGACGGATCGCCGTGGTAGAACTGTTGCACGATGTACAGCGCCAGCGCCCAGCTGACCGAGTAGAACGCGAAGCGTTCCCAGAACTCGGTCATGAACAGCATCCACAAAGGTTTCGGGTGCCCGAATCGTTGCGGGAAATCCGGCGTGGCTGGCAACGCGGCGTTGCCGGTGGCGTCGATCATGGTTTGTCCTCGCAAGCGGTTCAGTGCACGCCGTGCATCAGTTTCACGATCCACGGCGCGGCGATCAGATAGATGAGGGCGGTGATCACGCCGACGACCAGCAGCCACGCGAACACGTGTTCGTAGCCGCCGATGCCGGTCTGTCCGTGCGCGGTGGTCAGCGCCGCGATCTGCCCGGAAAGATCGTAGGAAACACCGACCCCGAAAAACCAGCCGCCCATCGCGAGGGACGTTTCATGCGGTGCGGCGAGTTTTCCGATCAGCGCGTAGCCGATCGGCGAAAGCGCCAGCTCGCCGACGGTTGAGCACAGGTAACACGCCAGCAACGTCCACGCCGCGACCTTGCCATCCGGTAATTGCAGGCGTGCGATCGCGAACCACAGCACGCCGTAGCCCACTGCCACCAGCAGCAAGCCGATGCCGAACTTGCGCGGCGTCGAAGGGTTGATGCCGCGCTTGTCCAGCCACGGCCACAGCATCGCGATGAACGGTGCGAGGACCAGGATGTACAGCGGATTCACGGACTGGAACAGCGTGAAATCCCATGCCAGTCCCAGCAGCTTGCCGTCCCACAGGGGCGCGACGTGGTCGCGCGCGAAGAAGTTGAGCGCGCTGGCACTCAGGAGGCTCAAGGCCCAGAACGCCACCAACGCGACGAACAAAAGCAGCAGCGCGACGTAGCGCTGCCCCTGCACGCGATCGCCGCGTCGGATGGAGCTTGCGACGAAATACGCGATCAACAGGCCCATCAACAGATATACGGCGACGTGCAGCACGTCCGCGTGCGACATCAGCAGCGCGGTCGGGACGATCATTACCAACCAGGCGACGACCACTGCCGGTGTCGACCATCGTCGGTGGAAGCGCGGCTTGTCGCCAGCACCCGGCAGATTGCGTTGGCGCCATTCGAACGCGAGTGTTCCCACCAGCATTCCGGCTGCGGCGGCGGCGAAGCCCCAGCGGTAGCCGTAGTGCGCTCCGATCCACGCGGCGCAGATGAATGGCGCAATGAACGCGCCGAAGTTGATCGCCAGGTAGTAGAGCGTATAGCCCCCTTCGCGTTTCGAGTCGTCCTTTGCGTAATTGCGGCCGACCAGCACCGTCAACGGAATGTTCAGTCCGACGGCCAGCACGAACGCTGCCAGCGCCATCTCGAATCCTTCGCGGGTGGGCCACGCCATGCCCAGCAATGCGGGGATCATCAGCCACAGCGAAAGCCGCAGCGAACGCACTTCGCCCAGCACGTTGTCGGCGACCCAGCCGCCGAGGATCGTCACCGCATAGAGCAAGGTGCCGAAGCCCGCGAACAACAGGTTGGCCTGTTGCAGTGCCTGTGACTGCGGCAGTCCGGAGAAAAAAGCCTGCGCCGCATAGGGCGCGAGGAATGCGCGAAAACCGTAGAACGCGAAGTTGAACCAGACGGTGAGGAACAACAGCATCCACAGCAACCGTGGATGGCCCATGAAGCTGCCGTCCTGCGGCAGGGACCGGGCGGAGTCGTCGTTCGCGTGCATCGTCAGCCCTCACGTCGGCTGACGGTTGCCAGCCTGCGCGCGACCTTAGCGGCGCAGCCGACGCCGCGGCAAGGTCCGGCGCAACTGGTCACGCGCCACGGATCTGCGTGCGTACTTCCAGCAGTTCGGGGAAGAAGGTCAGGTCGAGTGCTTTCCTGAGGAACCCGACGCCCGATGATCCACCGGTGCCGGGGCGATGCCCGATGATGCGCTCGACCGCCTTCATGTGCCGGAAGCGCCACAGCTGGAAATTTTCCTCGACGTCCACCAGCGTCTCGCACAGGTGGTATTCCGGCCAGAACTTTTCCGGCGCCTCGTAGATGCGCTGGAATACCGGCAGCAACGCTTCGTCGCGCTTCCAGCCCTGGCGCACGTCGCGACCGAGGACCGCTTGCGGGATGGGATGGCCGCGCCGCGCCAGCCAGTGCAACGCCGCGTCGTACAGGCTCGGCGCTTCGAGCGTCGCGCGCAGGCTCGCCTGCGCTCCGGCGTCGTGCGCGAAAACGCTGAGCATGTCGGCGTTCTTGTTGCCGAGCAGGAATTCCACGGTGCGGTACTGCAGCGACTGGAAACCCGACGACGGTCCCAGCGCGTCGCGGAATTTCAGGTACTCGTGCGGCGTCATCGTTTCCAGCACCGCCCATTCGTTGAAGAGCTGGTCCTGGATGCGCTTGACGCGCGCCAGTTTCTTCAAGCCCTGGTCGGCACGGTCGGCGTCGATGTCGACGATGGTCGCGCGCAACTCGTGGATCATCAGCTTCAGCCACAGCTCTGCGACATGGTGCTGCACGATGAACAGCATCTCGTCGTGGTACTCGGGATCCGAGACCGGCCGCTGCGCCGACAGCAACGTTTCGAGTTGCAGATAGCTCGCGTAGGTCATGCGGCCGGAAAGGTCGCGCTGGATGCCGGCTTCCAGTTCGCGCCGGTTGCTGTCGGTCATGGAAATCACCCTGGGTGAACCGCACAAGCGTAACGCAATGCGTGTTTCGCGCAATGACGAGGATCAGCCGTCCGCGTTCGAGGTTCATCGAAGGTCCACCCATCCGTTCGCGGTGAGCGTGGCGAACATGGCAGGCTTGCTGTTTCCGATCCGCATGGAAACCGATTCCGGATTCGACCCTCCGGGTCACCCCCGGAATACCCATTGGTATTCGGGGCCGGCCGCAGAGCTTGCCCCGGACTTGATCCGGGGCCGGAACCCGGAATCGGTTGAGGTTCCCGACGCAACAACCAGCCCGGGTGTTGCGTTGCAACATGCGCCGGCGTACTGCCGATGGCTGCGGCCGGTGCGGCGTGCATGCGATAATGGGCGGCCCGTTCGCGTGAACCATCGTCACTTCGAGCGGTCCGACACGCCGCGTCACTGCGCATCCGCAGCTTCGCATCCCCGCATCACTTCCGGGAGCAACCCGTGCCCATCGCCGCCAAGTTTGAAATCGAATACCTGCAATACCTCGATGCCGAGGGCAAGCAGGTCAGGAAGGACCTGCCCGACTTCGCGCAGGACATCGACCAGATGGTCGAGCTGTACAAGTTGATGGTTTCCACCCGCGTGTTCGACACCAAGTCGATCGCTCTGCAGCGCACCGGCAAGCTCGGCACCTACGCTTCGTGCCTGGGCCATGAAGCCACCCACGTCGGCATCGGCGCGTCGATGAAACCGGAAGACGTGTTTGCGCCCAGCTACCGCGAATACGGCGCGCAGTTGTACCGCGGCGTGCGTCCGCGCGACGTGTACATGTACTGGGGCGGCGACGAGCGCGGCAACGATTACCAGAACGAACCCGCGAAGCACGACTTCGCGTGGTCGGTGCCGATCGGCACGCAATGCCTGCACGCGGCCGGCTCCGCGCTGGCGTTCAAGATCCGCAAGGAGAAGCGCGTCGCGGTGTGCACCATCGGTGACGGTGGTTCATCCAAGTCCGACTTCTACGGCGCGATCAACGTGGCCGGCGCCCGCGACTTGCCGCTGGTCGCGGCGATCGTCAACAACCAGTGGGCGATTTCGGTTCCGCGCAAGATCCAGTCCGGCGCCAGGACGCTGGCCCAGAAGGGCATCGCCGCCGGTTTGTACTGCATCCAGGTCGACGGCAACGACATCATCGCGGTCAAGAAGGCCATGGGCGACGCGGTCGAACGCGCGCGTGCCGGCAAGGGCGGCAGCGTGGTCGAATGCGTCACGTATCGTTTGGGCGACCACACCACCGCCGACGACGCGCGCCGCTACCGCGGCAAGGACGAAGTCGAGGACGCGTGGACGAAAGATCCGGTCAAGCGCCTGCGCACCTGGCTGGAAGCGAAGAAGGCCTGGAACAAGAAGAAGGAAGACAAGCTCCAGGCCGAATGCGACGAGTGGATGGACAACGAAGTGAATGCCTATCTCGAAACCAGGGCGCAGCCGGTGACCGCGATGTTCGACTACACCTTCGCCGAATTGCCGGCCGATCTGCTGAAGCAACGCGAAGAGGCGGTCGCGCTCGAGAAGGGG
>DATEKI010000114.1:0-7125 GCA_035277545.1 Rhodanobacteraceae bacterium
CGTGAATGACAACGCCAACCACGATGGCCTGACCGGACTGAAGGTCATGGTCATCGACGATTCGAAGACCATCCGCCGCACCGCCGAAACCCTGCTGAAAAAGGAGGGCGCGGAAGTGCTGACCGCCGTCGACGGCTTCGAGGCGCTGGCCAAGATTTCCGACCTCCGGCCGGACATCATCTTCGTGGACATCATGATGCCGCGGCTGGATGGATACCAGACCTGCGCGCTGATCAAGAACAGCCATGTGTTCCGTTCGACGCCGGTGATCATGCTGTCGTCGAAGGACGGCCTGTTCGACAAGGCGCGCGGGCGCATCGTGGGTTCCGAGCAATACCTCACCAAACCTTTCACCCGCGACGAATTGCTGGATGCGATCCGGCAGCACGTCGCGACCGTCAAGTAACGCGAAGGCAGTTCGCTGCATCCAACACGGGGAAACAATGGCAAACATCCTGATCATCGACGATTCGCCCACCGACGTGAAGATTTTTTCCGGCGCGCTGGAGCGGGCGGGTCACAAGGTCACTTCGGTGGCGACCGCCGAGGCCGGCATCGATGCCGCGCACAAGACCAGGCCCGACCTGGTGCTGATGGATGTGATCATGCCCGGCATGAATGGTTTCCAGGCGACCCGCAGCCTCACCAAGGATCCCGAAACCAGCGCGATTCCGGTGCTGATCGTCACCACCAAGAGCATGGAAACCGATCGCATGTGGGGCATGCGGCAAGGCGCCAAGGACGTGCTGGTCAAGCCGGTCAGCGAAAAGGACCTGGTGGCCCACGTCAACAAGCATCTCCCCGCTGGCGGTTGAAGCAGTCATGAAAAAGCACTCCCGCCACGGCTCGGATCCGCGCAAACACGAAACCGCGCGCCCCGGAGCGGCGGCAACGGGAGGCGTGGCCGTCGAAGCGATGCCGCAGGGTGCCTACGCGCTGCTGGCTCATTACGAGCGCCGCAGTCTTGCGCACGATCCGGGCGTGCCGGAACAGATCGAGGCGCCCGGCCTGTGGCGCGCGATCGGCTTCCGGGTCGGTGAACACCACTTCGTCAGCGGCATCGACGAGATCAGCGAAATCCTGATGTCGCCGCCGCCGGTCACCAGCATTCCTTCGACCCGTTCGTGGCTGATGGGCGTGGCCAATGTGCGCGGCAACCTGATCGCGCTGGTCGACCTGAAACAATTCCTGTTCGAACAACGTACCCATGTCACCGGCCGCGCGCGCGTGCTGGTGGTCAAGCAGGCAGGCGGCAATGTCGGCCTGCTGGTGGACGAATTGATCGGCCAGCGCAACCTGACCGATGCCGACCGCGCGGGTGCGGAAGGCGAAGCCGACCCGGGCCTTGCACGCTTCGTGACCGAGAACGTCAACGTGGGTGCCATGCGGCTGGGTCGTTTCAGCATGGTGGAGTTGACGCGCACGCCGGAATTCCAGCATGCAGCGGTGTAGCTCGCGACGGTTCCTCAGGGGCTCCCCGCAGGGAGTGACGAATATGCAAGCAACAGACATGGCAACGAGGTGGCAATCATGAGCGCGAATTCCGGTGCGGTCCGCAAGGGCACGTCCCCGCAGACCATTCTTATCGTCATCCTGCTGGCCGCCATCGTGCTGGCCGCGGTGGACTTCTTCCTGCTGAACCGGCACGACAGCCAGGACCGTTCGGCCGCGCAGCTCACCACCCAGATCCAGGTGAACTCGCAGCAGGTTGCGAACTTCGCCCTGCAGTCGGCCAACGGCAACATCGATGCCTTCAAGGAGCTCACCAGCACCCGCGCCGCGATCGCGGCGGCGGTGCAGCACCTGAATGCCGGTGATGCCGCGACGGGCTTGCCCGCCTACGGCGATGCGATCGGCGTGCGCGGCCCGATGGGTGCGCTGACGAAGTCGTGGGACCAGTTGAGCAAGGATCTCGGCAGCATCGAAGCCAACAAGGACGCGGTGCTGGATTCGGCCTCGCAGGCGGCCGCGTTCAACCAGCAGATGCCGGACCTGAACTCCAAGATCAACCAGGTCATCAGCATCCTGCAGTCGAAAGGTTCCTCTTCGCAGATCTACACCGCCTCGCAGCTGCTGGTGTCGGGCGACCGCCTGATCCGCCGCGTGGGCGACGTGTTGCAGGGCGGCGCGGATTCCGCAGCCGCCGCCAACGGCCTGGCACTGGACTCCACCAATTACGGCGCCACGCTGAAGCAGCTTTCCGACAGCTCATCGGGCGAAGCGGAGCGGATCCTTGCCGGCGTGCAGAAGTCGTGGAGTGGACTGGAAGCGCCGGTGCAGAAGGTGATTGCCGCCGCCCCGACGCTGGTGACGGTCAAGACCGCCGCCACGCAGGCTTCGGTGGATTCGCAGGACGTGTTGCTGAAGGCCAACAGCGTCTCCAACGCGCTCGGCAAGCTGCCGCAGACGCGGCCGTTCCCGAACGTGTGGTGGGGCTTGTTGGGTGCGGTGGTCGCGGTGGTACTGGCGGTGGTGCTGGCCTTCACCTTCATCGGTGCCGAGCGCAAGCGCGCCTCCGAAAGCCGCAAGCTCAACGAACGCAACCAGCAGGCCATCATGCGCTTGCTCGATGAAATGGGCACGCTCGCCGAAGGCGACCTGACGGTGAAAGCCACCGTGACCGAAGACATCACCGGCGCGATCGCGGATTCGGTGAACTTCGCGGTCGAGGCGCTGCGCTCGCTGGTGACGACGATCAACGAGACGGCGGTGCGTGTCTCGTCGGCCGCCCAGGAAACCCAGGCGACCGCCAAGCACCTGGCGGACGCGGCCAACCAGCAGGCCGAGCAGATCACCTCCGCTTCGTCGAAGATCAACGAAATGGCGGTGTCCATCGACCAGGTGTCGAAGAACTCCGCCGACTCGGCGGAAGTGGCGCAGCGCTCGGTGCAGATCGCGTCCAACGGCGCCCAGATCGTGCGCCAGACCATCAGCGGCATGGATTCGATCCGCGAGCAGATCCAGGAAACCTCCAAGCGCATCAAGCGCCTCGGCGAGTCGTCGCAGGAAATCGGCTCGATCGTCGAACTCATCAACGACATCGCCGAGCAGACGAACATTCTGGCGCTGAACGCGGCCATTCAGGCCGCCTCGGCGGGCGAGGCAGGCCGCGGCTTCGCGGTGGTCGCGGACGAAGTGCAGCGACTGGCCGAACGTGCGACCGGCGCGACGAAGCGGATCGAGACGCTGGTGCAGACCATTCAGACCGATACCAACGAAGCGGTCAGTTCGATGGAACAGACCACCACGCAGGTGGTGAACGGTGCGCGCCTGGCCGAGGACGCCGGCACCGCGCTGGGCGAGATCGAAAAGGTGTCGAACAACCTCGCCGGCCTGATTCAGGGCATCTCCAGCGCGGCCAAGCAGCAGTCCGCGGCGGCCACCAACATCTCGTCGACGATGACCTCGATTCAGCAGATCACCGCGCAGACTTCGGTGGGCGCCAACCAGACGGCCGAATCGATCGGCAACCTTGCGCAACTCGCGCAGGAGCTGCGTCGTTCGGTGGCCGACTTCAAGCTGCCGGCCTGACGGCGGGACGTGAAATGATCGCGGGCGACGACATGGTATCCACGGCAACCGGTTCTCCCGGTCTGGCTGCGGACGCGTCCGCAGGGTACGCGGCGGGCGGTTCTGACCGGAAACCGACGATGCGACTTGAAGAACACATCGACTTCTCGACCCTGGGGTGGGTCAAGCCGCAGATCGACGAACTGCTGTCGGAGGCACGCCAGGCGCTCGAGGCGTTCGCCGAAAACGCGGACGACGTGCGCGCGATGCAAAGTTGCGTCGGACTGTTGCACCAGGTGCTCGGCACGCTGCGCATCGTCGAGCTGTACGGTGCCGCCGAACTCGACCAGGAAATGGAGCATCTCGCGCAGGCGGTGCTCGACGGCAAAGTCGCCGACCGCGAAGATGCCATGGGCGCGTTGATGCGCGGCCTGGTGCAGCTGCCGGATTACCTCGACCTGATCGAAAGCGGCCACAAGGACATCCCCATCGTCCTGCTGCCGCTGCTCAACGAGTTGCGCGACGCGTACGGCGAGGAGCCCGCCGACCAGCGCGTGCTGTTCCATCCCGATCTCGATCGCCCGTTGCCGCCCGATGCGGCCGGTGCGCGTGCCGCGTATCCGTTCGCGGACCTGCGCCAGCGCGTCACCCAGATTCGCGCGCGCTTCCAGGTGCAATTGCTGGCGTGGACGCAGGGCAAGCAGCCGAACTTTGCGGAAATGCGCGATTGCATGGACGAGTTGCGCGCCGTGTGCCACGCGGAATCCGCGCGCCGCCTGTGGTGGATCGCGGGTGGCGTGCTGGAAACCCTGCAGCAGGGCCGGCTGGATCACCATCTTTCGAGTTTGCGGCAACAGTTCGGGCACCTCGACCGCACCATCCGCCACATGCAGGACCAGGGCGAGGAAGTGTGCGGCGACGAGGATGCGCGCGAACTCACCCGCACGCTCCTGTATTACATCGCGCAGGCTGCGCCGGGTCCGGGCCGCAGCGAAGCCATTTCGCAATGTTTCGCGCTGGACCGGATGGTGCCGACCGAGGCGGAACTCGACCGCGCACGCGCGGCGATGTCCGGGCGCAACCGCGCGTTGCTGGATACCGTCGCCAAGGCCGTCCGCGAAGACCTTTTGCGCGTCAAGGAAGGACTCGACATCTTCCTGCGCCGCGAAGACCGCAGTCCGCAGCAGCTCGCGCCACAGGTCGAGGTGCTGCACCGGGTCGGCGACACGCTGGGCGTGCTGGGCCTCGAAGCGCCTGCCAGGATGATCGGCGAGCAGCGGCAGACCATCGTCGCGATGATCGACGGCAAGCGCGAAGCCAGGCCGGAAACCATCCTCGACGTTGCCAGCGCGTTGCTGTACGTCGATGCGTCGCTGGACGAACACATCGAGCATCTCGGAACGGACGGTCAGGCGGACGACGCCCTGCCACGCAGCGAAGCGCGCAAGATCATGCGCGCGCTGATGCACGAGGCCGGTGCCAACCTCGGCAAGGTCAAGGAACACATCACCGCATTCATAGAGTCCTCGTGGTCGCACGAGCAGTTGGCCGAAGTGCCGCGCCTGCTGACCGAGGTCGGCGGCGCGTTGCGCATCCTCAACCTCGAGCGTCCCGCCGTCCTTGTCGAAGGCATCGACCGCTACGTCGGCAACGAGCTGATCACCGACCGCAAGGTGCCCACGGTCGACGAGATGGACCAACTCGCCGATGTCGTGGCCGGCGTCGAGTACTACCTCGAGCTGGGCCACGACGTGAACGCCAGCGACAGCCGCATCCTCGATGGCGCCCAGCACAGCCTGGAACTGCTGCGCTATTGGCCGATTCCCGCGCGCCGTGAACCGGCGCGGCCGGCGGAGGCGGATGAGCCGGCGCCTGCGCCGCAGCCGTCCGAAGCGGTGTCGGCGGTGCCAGTGGAAGCGGAAGCACCCGTGTCCGTGGAAGCCGCCGCGCCCGCTGCGTTGGAACAAGCCGCGCCGCCGGCCGCGCAGGCCTTCACCGTTCCCGGCGTGGGGCCGGGCAAGTGGGTCGACGTCGAAGAAGAGGTTCTGGAACCGATCGCTGGCGAAGGCACGCCGGTGGACACGTCGTTCCAGGACGCAGCCGGCATCGACGAGGAAATCCGCGAGGTTTTCGTCGAGGAAGTCGGCGAGGAAATCGCCAACATCAATGTCAACCTGCCGGCGTGGAAATCCAATCCGGAGGATCTGGATGCACTGAAGAACGTGCGGCGTTCCTTCCACACGCTCAAGGGTTCAGGGCGGCTGGTGGGTGCCGTGGCATTGGGTGAGTTCAGCTGGAAAGTCGAGAACATGCTCAACCGCGTGCTCGACCAGACCATCAAGCCCGACGCGAACGTGCAGGCGCTGGTCGATGCCGCGGTGGCGACGTTGCCCAAGCTGCATTCCGGGTTGCAAGGCGTGAGTACGACGATCGACCCGCCGCTCGATGCCATCATGCAGGCCGCCGACAAGCTCGCGGCCGGGCAGCCGGCGCGGGTGGAAGATCTCGCGCAGGGTTACCACAAGGTCATGCGCCAGGTGCGCCGCTGGGTTCCGCTTGCAGAGCCGGAGCATTTGGCCGAGGCGGCCCTGGATGCACCGCTCGCACCGGCCGTCACCTCGCCCGTCACCGGGTTGCCAGTGGTCGATCCGATCCTGCTCGACGTGTTGCGTACCGAAGTCGGCCAGCATCTCGAAGGCATGCGCGGGTACCTGGCGCGTGACGCGGCGTTCGACGCCGTCGTCGATGACGAGCTGGTGCGTTCGGTGCATACGTTGCACGGCGCCATCGCGATGGTCGGCGTCGACTCGCTGGCCACCATGCTGGCGCCGCTGGAGGTCTGGATTCGCCGCGTGCGCAGCGCCGACGCGGCGCTGGATCGCGAAGGCTGCGACGCGCTGCGCGATGCGATTGCGATGACCGAGCACGTGATGGCGCAATTCGATGCGCCGGTGCCGGACGTGCCCGATGCCACGGCCTTGACCGAGCGCCTGGAGGCCCTGCGCAATCGCTGGCCGGAAGCCTCGCCACTGGGTGGCCCGAGGCACGCCGCGGAAGCCCGCGTGCCCGCCGCCACGCAACCGGAAGAAGCGGAAGAAATCGATGACTCCGGTGTCGCCGCCGTCGGGCTGGAATCGGCTTCCAGCTTGCCGACGGAAGACGATGCCACGGCGCTGGCCGCGCGCGAAGCCGCCGAGCAGGCCGAGCAGGAACGCGTCGCGGCTGAAAAGGTGGAGCAGGAGCGCCTGGCTGCCGAGCAGGCGGAACAGGAACGCATCGCTGCCGAGCAAGCGGAACAAGAGCGTCTGGCCGCCGAGCGGGCCGAGCAGGAACGCGTTGCCGCCGAAAAGGCAGAGCAGGAGCGCCTGGCTGCCGAGCAGGCGGAACAGGAACGCATCGCCGCGGAGAAGGCCGAGCAAGAACGCCTGGCAGCCGAGCGGGCCGAACAGGAACGTGTTGCCGCGGAGAGGGCGGAACAAGAGCGTCTGGCCGCCGAGCGGGCCGAGCAGGAACGCGTTGCCGCAGAAAGGGAGCAGGCACGTCTTGCAGCCGAGCAGGCGGAACAGGAACGCATCGCCGCGGAAAAAGCAGAGCACGAACGCCTTGCCGCGGAGC
>DATEKI010000115.1:0-5250 GCA_035277545.1 Rhodanobacteraceae bacterium
GCTTCCTGGCTGGATACACCACGCAGCAGGCAACTCGATTGAGCGTCGCGCAACTGCAGCTGCACGTTCGCCTCATCCAGCGCGCCCAATGCTTCCAGCAAGTAACCGACATTGAAACCGATCGCGACATCACCGACCTTGGTATCCGCCTCGATTTCCTCGAAGGCTTCTTCCTGCTCTGGATTATGGGCGATGATGCGAAGGCAACCCGGGGTTACCTCGAGGCGCACACCGCGGTATTTCTCGTTCGAGAGGATTGCTGCGCGTTGGAGCGCGTTGCGAAGGCCCTCGCGATCGACCTTCACCACCTTGTCGGCGCCCAAGGGTACGACGGCTTCGTAATCCGGGAACCGGCCATCGATCAACTTGGACGTGAACACGACATCCGAACGGCGCACGCGCAGATGGTTGCTCGAAAATTCGATTTCCACCAGGTCGTCGGCGCTCTCGAACAGGCCCTGCAGTTCCATCACGCCCTTTCGGGGAATGATCAATTGCCGAGTGCTGCCGGCTGGTTTGTCAAGGGTCGTCTGGGCCATCGCCATCCGATGCCCATCAGTCGCCACGCATCGCAACTCGGCACCCCGCAAATCCAGCAGCAAGCCATTGAGATAGTAGCGGACGTCCTGGTTGGCCATGGCGAAGGAAGTGCGCTCCATCAGGCGGCGCAAGGTTCCCTCGGGCAAGGAGACCTTGTCGGTCACCTCGATCTCGTCGTTGTTCGGGAACTCCTCCGCAGGGAGGGTCGACAGGGTGTAGCGGCTGCGGCCCGCATGCATCACCACGCGATCCCCTTTGACCTGGACGTCCACGTTCACACCGTCAGGGAGGGCCCGAACCAGATCAAACCATTTCCTCGCCGGTATCGTGGTCTCGCCAGCTTCTTTCATCTCCACCGCGGTGCTGGCGCGCATCTCGACTTCAAGATCGGTTCCGGTAAGCGACAGACGACCGTCTTTGACCTGTACGAGCAGGTGGGCCAGAACCGGCAAGGTTTGCCTGCGTTCGACCACACCGACAACCTGCTGCATCGGTTTGAGCAAGGTTTCGCGTTGAGTGCTGAAGCGCATGATGGGTCCCCGGGACGGTTAACTTCCAATGGGTTTACTTGTAAACAAGCTTGTAGAAGCAGGTCGTGTTGACAACCGTTTTTTTCAGATTAATCATTTAAAATCAAATAGTTATAGATGAACTTCGTAGAACCGGCAGCGTGTGTTTTTTGTGCATGGATTGTGGATGATTCTTGGACGAACAGCCATCCCGATCTTGTCCACAAGTTTACCCAGTCAATATCCGGATCAATTTGTCCCAGTCCTGACGCAACCGCATGTCGGTGTCGCACAAACTCCGGATCTTCTTGCAGGCGTGCATGACGGTGGTGTGATCCTTCCCGCCGAAAGCCTCGCCAATCTCGGGCAAGCTATGTTCGGTCAATTCCTTGGCCAGCGCCATCGCAATTTGCCGCGGCCGCGCGAGTGAACGCACCCGGCGTTGGGAAAGCAAATCCGACAACCGCAATTGGTAGTAATCCGCGACCGTCTTCTGGATGTTCTGGATCGTGATCGCGCGCGCGTGCACGTTGAACAGGTCGCGCAAGGTTTCCTGCACCAGTTCCATCGTGATGCCGCGCCCCGAAAGGTTGGCCTGTGCGGCGACCGTGTTGAGCGCGCCTTCGAGTTCACGCACGTTGGAGCGGATCCGGCGCGCCAGCAGCAGCGCCACGTCACCCGGTAGCGGAATGCCGCGGGTTTGGGCTTTTTCCAGCAGGATCGCGGCGCGGGTCTCGAAATCGGGCGGCTCGATCGCAACGGAGAGTCCCCAGCCGAGCCGGGACTTCAAACGCAGTTCCAGGTTGTCCACTTCCTTCGGATACCGATCGCAGGTCAGGATGATCTGCTGGCGCGACTCGTAGAGCGTGTTGAAGGTATGGAAGAACTCTTCCTGGGTGGCATCCTTGCCGGCGAAGAACTGGATGTCGTCGATCAGCAAGGCATCGACCGAACGGAAGCGGTGCTTGAAATCGTCCATGTTCTTGTTGCGCAGCGCCGTGATCATCATTTCGGTGAAGCGCTCGGAGTGCACGTACAGCAACCTCATCGACGGGTTGTGCTTCAGCATCAGGTTGCCCGCCGCCTGCATCAGGTGGGTCTTGCCGAGGCCAGTGCCTCCGTACAGAAGCAGCGGGTTGTAGGCGCGGCCGGGGTTCTGGGCCACCTGCATCGCCGCGGCCTTGCCGAGCTGGTTGGATTTGCCTTCCACGAAGTTGTCGAAGGTGTAGTGGGGATCGATGTTGTGCTGCCGGGCGTGGACGCCAGGTGCGGGCATTTGCGCGGCCGCTGGTCGGGGCGCAGGCGTGAGCGAACCCACCTCGAGCTTCAGGGGAACCGGGTGACCCGCGAGCGCGGACAAAGTCCCCTCGATGCGCGTCAAATACTCGTTGCGCACGAATTCCAGCGTGTAGCTGTTCGGGGCCAACAGCCGGAGGGTGCCGTCGTCGTAACGGGCTTGCAGCGGCTGCAGCCAGGTATGCAGCACGCCCGGCTCGATTTCACCCTCGAGTCTGGCGAGGCAGCGTTGCCAAAGATCGCTCATGGAATCCCGCGCAAAAACCATCAGGAACGCCAACGTGCAACTGCACGCGGCAGAACAGGGGAGTCTATCAGGCTGCCGCGAGCCCGCGAACGCGGTTCGGCGCTCCCTTGCGGTCGGTGCATGTTTGGTTGACCGGAGACCCTGTTCAACCCTAAAATCCACAGTCTTTTTCCATGCCTGACCCGCCTTGCGCGGGCGCCCCGCTGCGGAGTCACCCATGAAACGCACCTACCAGCCCAGCGTGCTCAAGCGCGCACGCACCCACGGATTCCGCGCGCGCATGAAAACCGCCGACGGCCGCAAGGTCCTGTCCGCGCGCCGCGCCAAGGGTCGCAAACGCCTCATCCCGTAACGGGTCGGCATGGTCGGCTTGCCGCCCGCTGCGCGGCTTCGCCGTGCCGCCGATTTCGCCGCGTTGCGTGATGGCATGCGCTGGCAGGGACGACACTTCCTGTTGCGTTGGCGCACCAACCTGCAAGGAGACGCCCGGCTGGGTCTCGCGGTCTCGCGCAAGGTGAGCAAGCACGCGGTCGAACGCAACCGGATCAAGCGCGTTGTCCGCGAATCGTTTCGGGCCGAACGCGAAGGATTGTCGGCGTTGGATATCCTCGTCATCGCGCGAGCGTCCGCCGCAGGCGTCCCGAACCCCGGGCTGTTTGCCGATCTCGGGCTCGCGTGGAGCAAGCTCAAGACATTGAAGCGGGCGCCTGCACCCGGCACAATCGGCGGCTGACTTGCTCCGGCCCGCAGCGCCTCAAGCCGAGTTTCCCTTGTGATCAATCAAACACGCACCCTGCTGGTCGTGGCGCTGTTCTTCGTCGCCTACCTGCTCTGGCAGGCATGGCAACACGACTACCCTTCAGCGCCACCCCCGGCGCCGCCTGTGTCTGCGCAAGTGACGTCTGCTTCGACGAGCGTGCCCGAGGCGGGCTCGATCCCGGCGGCTTCCAACACGGTCACGGCACCTCCCGAGGCGGTAATGCCTGCAAGCCCCGCCGCCGCGCCGACGCCGAAGCAGGATCTGGTCACCGCCAGCAACGACGTGTTGAAGCTCACGATCGATCCGCGCGGCGGCACGATTGTCGGGGCGGCGCTGCTCGACTATCCGCAGCAGGTGAAACGTGGCAGCCCCCCGGTGCAATTGCTGGACGACGCGTCCGCGAATTATTACGTGGCCCAGGACGGCCTCGTCGGTGCGAACGGCAGCCCCGCGCCCAATCATCTTGCCGAATTCAAGCCCGGGGCGACGAGGTATGCGTTGGCACCCGGACAGGAGCAGGTCGCGGTGACGCTGACATGGGCCGATGCCGCGACCGGCATCAGCGTCATCAAACGGTACACGCTGACCCGCGGCAGTTATGTCGTCGAGCTTTCGCAGCAGGTCGAGAACCACGGCAGCAAGGCCTGGCAGGGCAACACCTACGAGCAGCTGGATCGCATCGAACCGTCGCCGCCGCCCAAACACCTGCTCGAGTTCTACAACCCCGACAGCTATGCCTTTACCGGCGCGGCCTGGTACAGCGACAAATACAACAAGCTGAAATTCGGCGACTTCGAAAAGGATCCCTTGCACGCGAACATCACCGGGGGCTGGATCGCGATGAGCCAGCGCTTCTTCGTCGCTGCGTGGATTCCGGATGCGAAACTGGCCCAGCAGTTCGGCAGCGTGGAAACGCCGGCCACGGATGCGAGCGGCAAGCCTCGTTATCTGATCCGCACCATTGGTCCCGCATTCTCGGTTCCGCCCGGCGCCAGTACCACCCGCAGCGCGCGTTTGTACGTCGGTCCAAAGCTGCAGGACAGACTGGGTGACGTCGCCCCCGGCCTCGATCGCACGGTCGATTACGGGATGTGGACGTTCATCGCGCAACCGATGTTCAAGCTGCTCGGGTTCCTGCACCGACTGGTGGGTGCGTGGGGCCTGGCTATCATCGTGCTGGTGCTGCTGATCCAGGCCGCGACCTGGAAGCTCACCGAAGCGCAGTACAAGGCCGGCGCGCGCATGCGCAAACTGCAGCCGCGCCTGAAGGCATTGAAGGAGCGCTTCGGCGACGACAAGCAGAAATACCAGCAGGCGATGATGGAGCTGTACAAGAAGGAGAAGATCAACCCCATGGCGGGCTGCCTGCCGGCGTTGATCACCTTCCCGATCTTCTTCGCGCTGTACTACGTGCTGATCTTCAGCGTCGAATTGCGCCATGCGCCGTTCCTGTGGATTCCCGACCTCTCGGCCGCCGACCCATTGTTCATCCTGCCGGTCGTGTATGCGTTGACGATGCTGGGCCAGCAGTTCCTGACGCCGGTGCAGGGCATGGATCCGACCCAGGCCAAGATCATGAAGGCGATGCCGGTGCTGTTCGCGGTGCTGTTCTTCTTCTTCCCAGCGGGCCTCACGCTCTATTACGTGGTGCGCGGCATCTGCATGCTCGGCCAGCAGTGGTACATCACGCGCAAGATCGATCGGGCCGACGCGCGCGCGCGGGCCTGACGCCGCGGCCGCCATGCGCGAGCCCAGTGAAACCATCGTTGCCGTCGCGACCCCGAACGGGCGCGGCGGCATCGGCGTGGTGCGGGTGTCGGGTGGCGCAACGCGCGCGATCGCGAAGGCGATCTGCGGTTTCGAACCGCAACCGCGCCAGGCGCGCTTGACCGAATTTC
>DATEKI010000116.1:0-2585 GCA_035277545.1 Rhodanobacteraceae bacterium
ATTAAGAGTCTCCTGCTCTACCAACTGAGCTAACGGCCCGCAAACCCTGCATTGTACAAAAATGGGGTGGATGATGGGACTCGAACCCACGACAACCGGAATCACAATCCGGGACTCTAACCAGCTGAGCTACATCCACCATTGAAAATTCAAGTAACCATCCCTGGTGCCGCCTCCGTTCGCCATCCATGGCTCACCGGTTCAACTCGTGCGCGATGCCACGGGCATCGCGCAGGCGCTCATTGAACCACCTCACGCGTCGCGCGACAGTCCACTGGACTGTCGCAAGCGCTCCGCGCTCGACCAGCTGAGCTACATCCACCACTGAATCCTTCAGCGAGCCGGCAATTTTCATTGACCCGCCCGAAACTTGCAAGCGCGGCGCGCAACCGGCCGATTGATTCACCCTCGCGCCTGCGCTAGTTTGCGCGGATGCCCAAGTCATCCGCCAAGACCACTGGCAACACCGAAGCCCGCTCGCCGGTCGCCGAGTTCGAGCAATCGCTCGCCGAACTCGAGGCACTGGTCGCGAAGATGGAAGGCGGGGAACAGAACCTGGACGAATCGCTGCGCGCGTTCGAGCGCGGCATTGCGCTCTACCGCCAGTGCCAGTCGGCGCTGGAACAGGCCGACGCACGGGTCAAGCTGCTGCTGGACCCCGACCATCCGGAGGCGGCACGACCGTTTGCGGCGGACGAAGAAACGTAACGCAAGAGAAGCTCTGATCTTGCTCGTCATCCCGGCGAAAGCCGGGACCCAGTGACTTCCGCGCAATACACTGAAATTCAAAGTCGCTGGGTCCCGGATATCGCTTCGCGATTCCGGGATGACGAGCAATGGGACAAATGTGGAATCCCGAGGCAAGCGCGCCCGGATGCTGGGGAGCGCCCGCCCACGGATCCCGCGTCAACGCCCATCCATGGGCTGCACGGGATGGATGCATCCTGCATTCACTTGATCAACCGCAGCGCGAAGGGATAGCGGTATGCCACACCCTCGTTGGACTTGATCGCCGCGATGATGATGAACACGAGCGCCGCGATGCCGATGATGACCATCAGGGGTCCGGCAATCAGGAAGCCGATGCCCAGTGTGGCAAAACCCAGGATCGCGAGGATCACGAAAATGATCGTGATGGTGATGTTGAAGTTCAGGGCCTCCTTGGCCTGATCGTTCACGAACGGCATGGTGTCCTTCTTCACCAGCCAGATGATCAGGGGGCCAAGGAACCAGCCCCAGCCACCGATCCAGCCGGTGACCAGGCCTCCGAGCAGCGCCGACAAGTGGGCGAACATTGCCCACTGACGCTCCTCCGCGCTTGGCGCTCCCGCGGGAGGCGGCGGCGGTTGTGTATACGACGACGACGGCTGGGGTGACGCGGATTCCGGTGGAACACTCATGGCTGTTCTCCCTCAAAACAGTAGTGGACAGGACGGGCCGCGCAGTGACTCTCGCCCTGTCCGCGGCGCCTGTCAAGCTCCGTACGGCGGCCGGGAAAATCAGGCCGGCGCGCGCGCCGGCAACACCAGGCCACCCAGGGGTTCCGCAGCCCGGCTGCCCGGAAAAACGCGCGATTCCAGCAGCGGTTCGGCAACGTCAAGATGCGCCGCCAACACGCCCTTGAACACCGACCGGAAGTCGGTCGTCGCGTGCACGTCGCGATCCTGATAAAGCTCGCCGGAGCCAATGCCAGGCCATTGCCCTGCCACCCGTCCGCCACGCAGCGCACCGCCCGCAAGGAACATCGAACCACCGGTGCCGTGGTCGGTGCCACCGGTGCCGTTGATGTGCGCGGTGCGGCCGAATTCCGTGGCGACAACCACGATCGTGCGCCCCCACATCGGGCCCATCGACTGATGGAACGCCTTCAGGCCGGCATCCAGTTCGCCGATCTTGCGCGTGACGATGGCTGCTTCGTTCGCGTGCGTGTCCCAGCCGTCGTCCTCGACGAACGCAACGCGCGGCCCGTCGGCCTTGCCCATGAAACCGCCCGCCGCGCCCATCATCACCGGCAAGCCGCCCGCCCGTTTCCGTCCCGGCTTGCCACCCCCGGTCATCATGTCGACACCCGATTCTGGCACGGACGAACCGCCCTGCTGTGCGACGGCACGCGCGAACGGCGCGGCCAGGCGCGTGTCGGCCGCGTACAAGGGCTGCAAGCGCTGCAGCAGGATCGGATTCACCTCGGTCGGCAACGGCGGTGACCAGGTTTCCACCTTCGCCGTGCCGCGCATGGTCAGCGGCATTACCGCCGCGCAAGCAAGACCATCCACGCCCGGCATGCAGGCGATGCAGCGGTTCAACCAGCCGGTCTGCGCGCCATCGGGTTTCGCAGTGCCATTCTCGACGCAATCCTGCGCCTGGAAATGCGAGCGGCCCCAGTACGGCGGCGCCGCCGCGACCACCGGCATGAACTGCCCTTGCGCGTACAACTGCGCCGCGTAGTCGAACGAGGGATGCAATGCGAACACATTGTCGAGCCTGTGCGCGGGGTTCGCCGCCGCGGGTGACAGCGCGAGCGCACCGCGGATCGCCTGATAACCCGGATCGCCGTACGGCGGCACCGATTCGAGCCCATCCAGTCC
>DATEKI010000117.1:0-3197 GCA_035277545.1 Rhodanobacteraceae bacterium
GCGCTGTATCCGCGCGTGAACGCGATCGCACACGACACGGCGGCGGTCGAGCGCTGCCACGATTTCCTGGCGGCGTGGGCGTACCGCTACAGCTCGCAGGTGTGCCGCACGTTCCCGCAGGCCCTGCTGCTGGAAGTGCGCGCGAGCTTTCGCCTGTTCGGCGGCTGGGCGGCGCTGCAGGCGGAATTGCGTCGCGATCTGGCCGCACTGGGATTCGAACACCGCATCGCCGCGGCGCCCAATCCCCACGCAGCGCGCGTGCTGGCGCGTGCACGCGACGGCTGCGCGGTCGAGGACGAGGCGCACCTGCTGGATGCGTTGGGCATGTTGCCGGTGCAACGCAGCGGCCTCGATGCGGCATGTGTGGAGGGCCTGCAACGGATGGGTTTGCGGCGGCTGCATCAATTGTTCGGGTTGCCGCGCGCGGAACTCGGCAAGCGCATCGGCACGCAGGCGCTGCTGCATCTGGATCACCTGCGCGGCATGACCGAGACCGCGCTCGAATTCCACCAGCCGCCGGACGTGTTCGACCAGCGCATCGAGTTGCCACTCAATACCGCGTCGCACGAATCGCTGCTGTTTCCGTTGCGCCGCCTGCTGCGTGATTTCTCGGCCTTCCTCGCCGGCCGCGACGGCGGCGCGCAGCGTTTCACGCTGGCTTTCGAACACGAACGCGGCACGTCCACTGAAATCCGCATCGGCCTTTTGGCGCCGGAACGCGATCCGGAATTGCTGTTCGCGATCGCGCGCGCGCGGATGGATCGCACGCGTTTGCGCGAACCGGCCTGCGGCCTGCGCCTGGTCTCCGGTGAACTGCCGCCGTTCACGCCGGCGCGGCGCGATCTTTTCGATACCCGCCCGCAGCAGGCCGTCACCTGGGAGGCCTTGCGCGAACGCCTGCGCGCGCGGCTGGGCGAGCACGCGGTACACGGATTGGCCATGCATCCCGACCATCGTCCCGAGCGCGCATGGCGGGTCGAAAACCCGTCACGCGGTACCCGTCACTTCCATGGCACGGATGAACCCTTGCCGCCGCGTCCCGCCTGGTTGCTCGCACGGCCCATTCCGCTGCGCGAACACGTGGCACGCATCCTCGCCGGGCCCGAGCGCATCGAAAGCGGTTGGTGGGACGGTGCCGACATGCGCCGCGACTACTACGTCGTCGAAACCGTGTCGCACCAGCGTGCCTGGGCCTTCCGTCCCGCGGGTGAAGACGGCCCCTTCATGTTGCAGGGGTGGTTTGCGTGAACAGCGCAAACCGATGTCCCGATGACGGCCGATGTCCTTCCACCTTATGCCGAGCTGCATTGTCTTTCGGCCTTCAGTTTCCAGCGCGGCGCGTCGGTCGCGCAGGAATTGTTCGAGCGCGCGGCCACGTTGAAATACACCGCGCTCGCGATCACCGACGAAGCCTCGCTCGCCGGCATCGTGCGTGCATTGGAAGCATCGAGGAAAACCAAACTGCGCCTGATCGTGGGCAGCGAAGTGCAGCTCGCGGATGGTCCCAAGCTGGTCTTGCTGGTCGAAAACGCACCGGGTTACACGCGGCTCTGCCAGTTGTTGACGCTGGCACGCCGGCGTGCGGAGAAGGGCGCGTACCGGTTGCTGCGCGATGATTTCGCGGATGCATCGAACGATGGGTTGCTGGCGCTGTGGATTCCCCCGCCGGCGCCCGATGCAAACGATGGCGCGTGGGTCAAGCGCATGTTTCCCGGGCGCACCTGGCTCGCGGTGGAGTTGCATCGCGGGCCCGACGATGCCGCGCGGCTTGCGCAGCTTCGTGCGATCGGCGTGGAACTCGGCATGCCGCTGGTTGCATCCGGCGACGCGCACATGCACGTGCGTGGCCGGCGCGCGCTGCAGGACACGCTGACCGCGATCCGCCACAAGACCACGGTGGACGAGGCCGGCTTCAGATTGTTCTCCAACGGCGAACGCCACCTGCGCACGCGCCGCGCGCTGGCCGCGATTTATCCCGCCGATCTTCTGCAGGAAACCGTCCGCATCGCGGCGCGCTGCATGTTTTCGCTGGAAGAACTGCACTACGAATATCCGCACGAACTGGTGCCGCGGGGCCGCACCGCGGCAAGCTGGCTGCGTGAACTCACCGAGGCTGGCGCGTGCAAGCGCTGGCCGGACGGCGTGCCGGCCAAGGCGCGTGCGCTGATCGACCACGAGCTGGCACTGATCTCCGAGTTGCATTACGAATCCTATTTCCTGACCGTGCACGACCTGGTGCGTTTCGCGCGGGAAAAGAAAATCCTGTGCCAGGGACGCGGTTCCGCCGCCAACTCGGCGGTGTGTTACGCGCTCGGCGTCACCGAGATCGATCCTGCGCGCATGCACATGCTGTTCGAACGCTTCGTGTCGCGCGAGCGCAACGAACCGCCAGACATCGACATCGATTTCGAGCACGAGCGCCGCGAGGAAGTGATCCAGTACGTGTTCCGCCGCTACGGGCGCGAACGCGCGGCGCTCACCGCAGTGGCCAGCACCTACCGCGGGCGCGGTGCGATGCGCGACGTCGCCAAGGCGCTGGGGCTGCCGCCCGACATGGTCGACCGGCTGGCACGCTGCATGGACCACTGGGGTGGCACGCAAGGGCTGGATGAAGTGTTGCGAGAACGTGGTTTCGATCCGGGTGCGCCACTGCTGCGCCGCGTGATCGCGTTGACCACGCAACTGATCGGCATGCCGCGGCATCTGTCGCAACACCCCGGTGGTTTCGTGATGTCCGAACACCCCTTGAGCACGCTGGTGCCGGTCGAGAACGCGGCGATGGAAGGCCGCACCGTGATCCAGTGGGACAAGGACGATCTCGACGTGCTCGGCCTGTTGAAGGTCGATTGCCTCGCGCTCGGCATGTTGACCGCGATCCGCAAGACATTCGAACTGCTGCGCGCATCCGGCCGGCGCGACATGCAGCTCGCGGACATCCCAGCCGAGGATCCGGCGGTGTACGACATGGTCGGCCGCGCCGACACCATCGGCGTGTTCCAGATCGAATCGCGCGCGCAGATGGCGATGCTGCCGCGCCTGCAACCGAAGTGTTTCTACGATCTCGTGATCGAAGTGGCGATCGTGCGGCCCGGCCCGATCCAGGGCGACATGGTGCATCCGTACCTCAGGCGCCGGCGCGGCGAGGAACCGGTCGACTACCCGTCGCCGGCGTTGCAGGCCGTGTTGGAACGCACGCT
>DATEKI010000118.1:0-42069 GCA_035277545.1 Rhodanobacteraceae bacterium
GCGCGCATCGCACCGATTCCCTGGCGGCCATAGCGGTGTGGTCCCACCCGATCCCATCCCGAACTCGGAAGTGAAACGCACCAGCGCCGATGGTAGTTTGGCATTCGCCATGCAAGAGTAGGACACTGCCAGGGGCTTCAAGCGAAAACCCCCGTCGAAAGACGGGGGTTTTTTGTTGGCCTCGTCGCGGCGGCCGGCATGTCCTGTTTGTCGAATCAGGCAGCGCCCTGCGCCGCCTTTGCATGTCGCGGAAACCGTGCGAGGATCGCGCGGCGGATGCCCGTGGCATCGAGACCTGCTTCCGCAAGCAATTGCTCGCGCGTGGCGTGTTCGAGGAAGGCGTCCGGCAGGCCGAGTTGCAGGATCGGCGACTCGATGCCGTTTGCCGCCAACAGCTCGGCCACCGCCGACCCCGCGCCGCCCGCGATGGCGTTGTCTTCCAGCGTGACGAAGGCATCGTGGGTGCGCGCGAGTTCCAGCATCAGCGTCTCGTCCAGCGGTTTGACGAAACGCATGTTGACGACAGTCGCGCCGAGTTCCGCGCCGACGTTCTCGGCAGGCGCGACCGTGCAGCCGAATGCAATCAGGGCGATACCGCGACCATGTCGCCGGATTTCGGCTTTGCCGATCGGCAGTTCCGCCAGCTCCGGCTCAATGATCGCACCCGGTCCGCCGCCGCGCGGATAGCGGATCGCGGCGGGACCATCGAAGCGGAAACCTGTCGTCAGCAGTCGCCGGCACTCGTTCTCGTCGGCGGGCGCCATCACGAGCATGTTGGGGATGCAGCGCAAGTATGAAAGATCGAAGCTGCCCGCGTGGGTGGGACCATCGGGGCCGACCACGCCGGCGCGATCGATGGCGAACGTGACGTCGAGGTTCTGCAAGGCAACGTCGTGGATGAGTTGGTCGTATGCACGTTGCAGGAACGTGGAATAGATCGCGACCACGGGCTTCATGCCCTCGCAGGCGAGGCCGGCGGCCAGCGTGACGGCGTGCTGTTCGGCGATCGCGACGTCGAAATGGCGATCGGGGTATTCCTGCGAGAAGCGCACGAGCCCGGAGCCTTCGCGCATCGCCGGTGTGATTGCGACCAGCCGCGCGTCGGCAGCGGCCATGTCGCACACCCAGTCGCCGAAAACCTCGCTGTAGGTGGGTGCCTTGCCCGGGGCGTGCGTCACGCCGCGGGCGGGGTCGAACTTGCCGACCGCGTGGTATTCGATCTGCGCGAGTTCGGCCGGCGCATAGCCCTTGCCCTTGGTCGTGACGACGTGCAGCAGTTGCGGGCCACGTCGGGCTTTTACGTCACGCAATGCGCGCAGCAGCGCAGGAAGGTCGTGGCCATCGACCGGCCCGGAATAGGCAAAGCCCAACTCCTCGAACAGGGCTTCCGGATGCGGTCCCGATTCGCCGGCTTCGCCCGCGCGCAGCCGCGCAAGCGTGCGGTCCAGCCCGCCCACGTTTTCGCTGATCGACATGCCGTTGTCGTTCAGCACCACCAGCATGTCCGGCTGTGCGCCGCCCGCATGGTTCAACGCCTCGTAGGCCATGCCGCCAGTGACCGCGCCATCGCCGATCACCGCCACGACCTTGCGATGATCGTCGCGACGCTGCAGCGCGATCGCCATGCCCAGCGCTGCCGAAATCGATGTCGACGCGTGGCCGACGCCGAAGGTGTCGTATTCGCTTTCGGCGCGGCGCAGGAACGGCGCGAGGCCGTCCTTCTTCTTGATGGTCGTGATCGCATCGCGACGGCCGGTGAGGATCTTGTGCGGATAGCCCTGGTGGCCGACGTCCCACACGATGCGGTCACGCGGTGTGTCGAAGAGGTAATGCAGCGCGATCGTCAGTTCGACGACGCCCAACCCTGCGCCGAAGTGGCCGCCCACGCTCGCGACCGATTCGATCAGGTAGGCACGCAGTTCGTCGGCGACGCGCGGAAGCTCGGCTTCCGGGAGGTGTTTCAAGTCCGCCGGCGAATCGATCTGTGCAAGCAGCGGGTAACGGGAATGGTCGATCATTCGCGCATTGTCGCGCAGCACGGATGGTTATGCTTTGGAACGAGCCCTCCCCGATGCTCCGCAGCGCCCCCTTCGATCCGAAGGAGGCAAAAGAGTGCTCGGTGCGGCGGGGCTGTTGGCGATGACTTACGACGACGCCTTGGCCTCATCCGCGCCGCGCGCGCGGCCGCCGAAGCGCCGCAGGGTCTGGCGGATACGGATCTGGCGGCTGATGTCGCGCATTTCATGGATCCGCTTGGCATTTGCGGCCAGCACGTCGCTGCGGGTCAGCACGCCGACCATGTGGGTCGGGTTGTCGCGCTCGACCACGATCAGGCGACCGACGTTTTCGGCCACCATGAGGTCGGACGCATCGCGCAGGTTGTGATCCTCGAACACCACGATCGGGCCACGCTTCAGCATGTCGCCGATGCGGGTAAGGCCGGGCTTGTCGGGGTCGAGCAGGTCGCGGCGCGTGATCACGCCGCGGATGCGGCCAGCGTCGTCCAGTACCGGATAACCCTGGTGCTGCGCGCGTTCACGACCGGACAGCATCCAGCGCCGTACTTCGCCCAACTCGTCGGAGGTTTTCAGCGAGCGCACGTCGCGGGTGCAGGCATGGCCGACCAGCACCTGCTCGAGCGCGTCGGCGGCGTACTCGCTGGGCACTTTCACGCCGCGGCGCTCGATCTTCTCGGTCATGATGGTGCTGCGCATCGTCAGCGCCGAAACCAGGTACGCCGCCGTGCAGCCACCCAGCAGCGGCAGCAGCGCGGCGGGCTGGCGCGTGGTTTCGTAGCAGAAGATGATGGCCGTCAGCAGTGCGCGCGACGAGCCGGCGAAGATCGCGCCCATGCCGACCAGCGCGGCGATGCGCGGATCGACGTGGAACCACGGCCAGATGTAATCGGCGCCGAGGCCGATCAATGCGCCCATCGAACCGCCGATCATGAACAGCGGCGCCAGCGTGCCGCCCGAAGTGCCGCTGCCCAGCGAAATCACCCACGAAATGAATTTCAGCAATCCGAAACCGGCGACGATCAGCAGCGCGACATGGATCGTGCCGTTGTCGCTGACTTGTCCGATCACGCCGAAATTGCGGAAGTTCGCGAAGTTGCCCGATACCAGCGCGTCGATGTTGTCGTAGCCGACGCCGAGGGTGTGCGGCGAAATCCAGCCCACCACGCCTGCCACCACGGCGCCCAGCGCCGGCCACCACATCCAGTGGATCGGCAATTTTGCGAACAGGTCTTCCACGCCGTACACGGCGCGGGTCACCCACACGCTCGCATAACCGACCATCAGGCCCAGCACCATGTAGGTGCCGAGCGCCCAGCCGCCGGGTTCGCTCACGTTCGGCATCGCGAACACCGCGTGCGCGCCGTACGTCATGTAGCGCACGCCCACCGCGATGCCGGCGGCCAGTGCCACCGGGATCAGCGAGCGCGGCCGCAATTCGAACAGCAGCAGTTCGATCGCCATCACCACCGACGCGATCGGCGCGCCGAACACCGCCGCCATGCCGGCCGCGGCGCCCGCCGCCAGCAGCACCTTGCGTTCCTGAGCGGTCACGCTCAGCAACTGGCCGATCAGCGAACCCATCGCGCCGCCGGTCGAGATGATCGGCCCTTCGGCACCGAACGGTCCGCCGGTGCCGATGGCAACGGCGGAAGACAACGGCTTCAGCCAGGTCACGCGCGCGGGGATGTTGGATTCGTGTTCCAGGATGCGTTCCATCGCTTCGGGAATGCCGTGGCCCTGGATCGCGCGCGAACCCCAGCGCGCCATGATCCCGGCGGCCAGGCCGCCGATCACCGGCATCAGGATCACCAGCGCGCCCAGATGGTTGTCCGCGGGGGACAGCACGAACGAACCGTGCTTCGCATTCGGCCCGATCACGTCGGAAATGCGCCCGTAGAAAACCAGGTCCGTGATCAGGTTGATCATCAGCATCAAAAGTTGCGCGACGCCGGCCGCCGCGGCGCCGAGCACGATCGCTAGCGCGGAGATCAACAGGATGCGGCGGTCGACCAGCGTCGACTTCAGCGGCATCTTGGCCTGGTCGAGCGACGCGCCCAATGCTGGCGCGACCGGCATGCCCTCGGTGCTGCCGGCGGTACGCACGCTTTCGCGGTCGCCTGGCTGGTTTTTTTCGGCGCGCACCGGATCGCGATCCGGCGCGGTGGAGGTCGGGTCTTGTGGGGTCATGGGCGGCAACGAAGCAAGGACTGCTGCAGCGCATCATAGCGGGCGCGCAGCTCGCGCCCAAGGGCAGTCATGCTCGCCGTTTCGTTTGCCGCAAGCAGAAACGCCGCGCGGGTCATGCCGCAGGCCGGCGATCCCTTGGCAGATGGTGGACCAGGAATTCCATCTGGTCGGCCAGGATGTTGCGGTTGGACAGGATCAGGTGTTCCACCCAGCTCGGCTTGTACGGAATGGCGAGCAAGGGCATGGCCGCTTGCTGCGGCGAGCGGCCGCCCTTTTTCAGGTTGCACGCCAGGCACGCCGAAACCACGTTTTCCCATATGTCCTGGCCACCGCGCGAAAGCGGCATCACGTGGTCCCGCGTGAGTTCCCCGCGTGTGCAGTGGCGGCCGCAGTACAGGCAGAGGTAACGGTCGCGCGCGAACAAGGCGGCGTTGCTGAGTGCGGGCGAAGGGTCGACGGCGCTGCTGTGGCAATGGCCGCGGCTTGCCACGATCGGATGCAGGCGCAGGATGCTCTGGTCGCCGCTGTCACGACGGAAGCCGCCGTGCAGGGTGAGGCAGGGGTCTCCCAGCGTCCAGGCGACCGCTTCGCGCACATACAGGCAGGCCGCGTCCTGCCAGCTGATCCAGTCGAGGATGCGCCCGCCCGCATCGAGCGACAGCACGCGCGTAGTGTGCAGGTCCGCGACGGTGCAGGCCGGATGATCGATGGAACTGGCTGTGTGCGAGTCCATGGCTCGCGCAGCATAGAACAAATCGCCGAACGGGCGTTAGCGAGGGGCCGCCACCCCGTCCGTCGGTTACTCTGTGACCTGTATCACGTTATGCTTGGACATCGAACGGTCCGCGGCGCCCGGCCTCATTTTTGGGGGTTGATCGGAATGGCTGACGTTTTCGTTTCCTACGCCCGCGCCGACAAGGCGCGCGTCGCGCCGCTGGTCGCCGCGATCGAGGCCAGGGGCTGGTCGGTGTGGTGGGATCCGGAAATCGCGCCGGGCCAGGAATTCGACGACCAGATCGAAGCCGAAATCGACTCCGCGAAAGCCGTGCTGGTGATCTGGACGCCGACTTCAGTCGCGTCGCGCTGGGTGCGCGGCGAAGCACGCGAAGCCGCCGAGCGCGGCATTCTCGTCCCCGTGCGTTTCGAGCAGGCGCGCCTGCCGATGGACGTGCGCGCGATCCATACCACCGACCTCGATGGGTGGCATGAAGATCCGACGCATCCTGCTGTCCATGAATGCCTGCGGGCGTTGGCGGCGATGATCGCGCGTGCGCAGGTTGCGCCGTCCGGGATGGCGGGCGAAAACGCCGCCGCCTCCCATCCGGTGAAGGAAGCCCCGCGCTTCTCGGTTTGCGTGCTCCCGTTCACCAACATGAGTGGCGAGCCGGAACAGGAGTATTTCAGCGACGGCATCACCGAGGACATCATCACCGACTTGAGCAAGGTGTCGGCGCTGGCGGTGACTTCCAGCAATACGGCATTCCGCTACAAGGGTCAGCACATCGACATTGCGAAAGTCGCGCGTGAACTCAAGGTCACGCACGTGCTGGAAGGCAGCGTGCGCAAGGCTGGCGGGCGAATCCGGATCAACGCGCAGTTGATCGACGGCGCCAGCGACAACCACGTCTGGGCCGAACGCTACGACCGCGATGCGAGCGACATCTTCGCGATCCAGGACGAGATCTCGCAGGCCATCGTCAAGGCGTTACGGCTGCGGTTGTTGCCGGAAGAAAAGAAAGCCATCGAGCACCGCGGAACCGATAGCGTCGAGGCGCACGATCTGTACTTGATGGCGCGGCAGCTCTATGTGACGACCTCGGAAGGTGATACGCGCTCGGCGCACACGATCATCCGCATATGTACGAGCGCCACCGAGATCGATCCGACGTATGCGCGAGCGTGGGCGTTGATGGCCATGGCGTACCGCAGCTTGCGTGAATACGGCAAAGACGTCGAAGATGGCATGGCGGCGGCCGAAAAGGCGCTGGCGCTGGACCCTGACCTTGTCGAAGCGCATGCGGTCAAGGCGTACATCCTGACGAATGCCGGAGATACGGATGGCGCGTCGGAGGAAGTGGCCATTGCGCTGAAGCTCGATCCGGAATCCTATGAGGCGAATCGCGCGGCGGGGCGCCTCAATTATCGCCTGCACCAGTTTCATGATGCCATCCGGTTTTACGAGAAGGCTTCATCGCTGATGGAAGCTGACGTCAACTCATCGCTGCTCACGCTTGCCTCCTATAGGGCGTTGGGCGACAAGCCCAATACGCGCCGCGCCGCCGAAGCGTTGCTCAAACGCGCGGATGCCGCGCTGGCCAAGGATTCCAGCAATGCCGGGATCATGGCCTACAGCGCCAACGCGCTGGGGGCGCTGGGCGAAGGCGAGCGTGCCAAGGCACGCATGCGGCGTGCGATGATGATTGACCCCGACAACGCCAACATGCGCTACAACTTCGCGTGCATGCTGTGCAAGGATTTGCAGGACAAGGATGCGGCGCTGAAGATGCTGGAGCCCGTATTCGCGGGGATCACGGACGCGTTCCTGCCCTACGCCAAGGCGGACCCGGATTTGTTGTTGTTGCACGACGACCCGCGCTGGCTGGCCATGGTCGCCGCCGCCGAAACGCGGCTTGCTGCGGCGAAATCGACCACGCCGCCTGCTCCGGAGGCTGCATGATGCGCGCGAATCCTGGCAGGGGCGATCGCCATGGCTGACGTCTTCATCTCCTACGCCCGCGCCGACAAGGCGCGCGTCGCGCCGCTGGTGGCGGCGATCGAGGCCAAGGGCTGGTCGGTGTGGTGGGATCCGGAAATGAGCCCGGGTCGGGAATTCGACGACCAGATCGACGCCGAGCTGATGTCGGCGAAGGCCGTAGTGGTGGTGTGGACGCCGACCTCGGTGGTGTCGCGCTGGGTGCGCGGCGAGGCGCGCGACGCGGCCGACCGCGGCGTGCTGGTGCCTGTGCGGTTCGAACAGGCGCGCTTGCCGATCGACGTGCGGGCGATCCATACCACCGACCTCGACGACTGGGACGAGGACCCCGCCAGTGCCCCGGCGCAGGCATGCCTGCACGCGCTGGCCGCGATGATCGCGCACTCGAATGCGGCACAGGCGGCCGAGACAAAAACGCACGCGACGGCTCCGGCGAAACAGGAAGCCCCGCGGTATTCGGTCTGCGTGCTGCCGTTCCTCAACATGAGCGGCGATCCGGAGCAGGAATACTTCAGCGACGGCATCAGCGAGGACATCATCACCGACCTCAATAAGGTGTCGGCGCTGGAAGTGGTCTCGCGCAACACGGCGTTTGCCTACAAGGGCAAGCAGATGGACGCGTCGGCGATCGCGCGCAAGCTCAAGGTCACGCACGTGCTGGAAGGCAGCGTCCGCCGCGCTGGCGGGCGCGTGCGCATCACCGCGCAGTTGACCGACGCGGCCAACGACCGGCAGGTGTGGGCCGAACGGTTCGACCGCGATACCGATGACATCTTTGCTTTGCAGGACGAGATCTCGCATGCGATCGTGAAGGCGCTGCGCCTGCAGTTGCTGCCGGAGGAACGCCGCGCGATCCGCCGCCGCGGGACCGACAGCGTCGAAGCGCACGACCTTTACCTGATGGCGCGGCAGATCTACGTGACGACGCAGGAAGACGAACGCGGCTCACAGGCGATCATCCGCGCTTGCAAGCGCGCCACCGAAATCGACCCGAATTACGCCCAAGCCTGGGCACTGCTGGCCTGGGGCCAACGAGGCGTGAGTTCGTTGGTCGGACGGGGTGATGACGGAATGGCCGCCGTAGACAAGGCGCTCACGCTGAATCCGGAACTTGCGGAAGCACACGCAGTCAAGGCGGACATTCTGCTGGGGCGGGGCGAGATGGCCAAGGCCGTAGCCGAGGTCGCGTTGGGGCTGAAGGCCGACCCGGAATCCTACGAGGCCAACCGCGTGGCGGGCCGGATTGCGTACCTGCAGCACAGCTTCAAGGATGCGGTCGCCTATTACGAAACCGCGATCAGCCTGATGGATGCGGATGTCAACTCGGCGATGATGCTGGCGAGTTCCTACCGCGCGCTGGGCGATACTGCCGGACGGCTGCGCGCCGCTGCGGTCGCGGTGCAACGGGCGGATGCGGTGCTGGTGCACGACCAGAACAACGTGGGCGTGATCGCCTACAGCGCCAATGCGCTCAGTGCGGCCGGGGAAGCCGAGCGTGCCAAGGCGCGCATGAACCGTGCGTTGCTGGTCGATCCCGACAATGTCAATATGCGCTACAACTTCGCATGCGGATTGTGCGTGTACCAGCACGACAACGATGCCGCTCTGGACATGCTTGAGCCCGTGTTCCCAAGGATCACCGGCGATTTGTTGCGTTACCTGCAGGCCGATCCCGATTTCGATTCCCTGCACGACGATCCGCGCTACCAAGCCATGGTGCTCGCCGCCGAGGCGCGCCTCGCGGCAGAGAAGACTCCGGGCAGGCAGGCGAATCAAACCGCGTGATCGCGTGCGGTTGCTTGAATCCGCCCGGCAGCGCCTGAAAGTTCCAGTCCGTCATTCCGTCATTCCGGCTGAGGCCGGAATCCATCTTGATCTTGCATCGAAAAGTGGATCCCGGTCTGCGCCGGGATGACGATCGAAACCAAAGGCCGGCGTGGTGGACGCGATCCGGCCGCGTTCACTTGCCCAGTACGTACAGCTGCCACAGGTCCTTGGTGGTCATCTGCAGGAATGGCCGCATTGTCACGCGTCCGGCGACGCCGATGCTCCTCTCGAGGTAATGGAGCTCCCTGAATTTTTCGTGGGTCTCGTCATCCATCTCCACGTCGAGGCCGTTCTCGCGTGCGAGCAGCAGGCCCTTGGCGCGCAATGCCAGTTCGGTGTACACGCGCAAGTAGCAAAGCATGTCCGCCACCAGTGTGCCGTCCAGCTTGTCGCGCAGGCCGCCCAGGAAGATCCCGGCAGGCGTGCGGTCGAAGCTACCCGAATCGAGCATGCGCATCAGCTCGGCGTCCTCGTCGAAATCCACTTCCAGCCAGTCGTGGGTGCGGTGTTCGCTGATGCGGAACAGCAGGTACAGGAGCGGCGGCAGGACCAGCATGACGCCCGCCGTGGACAGCACCGGCGAGACATAGAAGTGGTTGAAGATGGAATGCACGGCCATGGCCGCCAGCAGGCCCGGAACACAATGGATGGGACGCACGTCCACGCTGCGCTCGGCCAGCGTTTGCGTGATCACCGCGAAGATCGCGACCACGCCGCCGTGCATGACCGCGGTGCCGAAGCCGCGCACGATCCAGAGCGTCAATGTGGTGTCGTGGTCGAGGTACAGGTAATAGAAGTTCTCGATCACCGCGAAGCCCGCGCCCACCGCGAAACCCAGGATGATGGAATCGACCAGGAAGCCGACACGGTGGGTGCTGAACAGCCACAGCACCACCGATGCTTTCAACGTCTCCTCCACCACCGGCGCTACCCAGCGCGAGTAGTGGGTGAGGTTCATGCCGAGCAGGTGCATCAGTTCGCCGTTGACGAAATAGCACACTACCGCTACCACGCCGCCGGCGGCCACCATCGCGATCACCAGGCGCATCCGCACCATGCGGTAGGTGTCGAGGTAGATCAACAGCAACAGGAACATGATGACGGGCAGCAGGCCCACCGGGACGACGGTGAGCAGGGCCAACGCGTGGTGAAGGCTCTTCATCGTTACAGGATCTTCAAGGAGAGCATCCATTCATCGCGGCCATCACCCGCGCCCCCGAATCCCTTTGCGTAACCGGCGGAGAGCGTCATCGGCAAGTGGTTCATCACCGAGAAGTCGAGGTCGAGCTGCAGGCCGGCATCGCGCGTGGTGCTGCGCAGCGCCGAGTTGTTGGGGTCGGTCACCAGCACGCCGGTGAACAGTGCCGGGCGGATCCACTTGAGATAGAACCCGGGGCTGCCCACGTTCTCGAAGCGCCACGGTGGCAGGTTCAGTTCCAGCGTCGATTTGGCGAAACTGTGGCCCGCGAGCTCGTCGATCTTGAAGCCGGGGAAGCTGTCGAACTCGCGGTAGTGCTTGGGATCCTGGTTGTCGACGTAGTTGTTCTGGAAGGCGCCGAAGTAGAAATTGGCGAGGTTGTTGTTGCGCGACCCACCGGATACGCCCGCGCTGTTGTACAACCACAGGGACATGTGCGGCACCGGCAGGATGAAGCCGAAGTCGAATCCGGCGCGCAGCTGCGGGATGGTCATGCCGTTGGCGACGTAGGTCGTTGCGTCGATGTTCCAGCCGATGCCCTGCTCACGGTCCACCGCGCCGCCCGATTCCTTCAGGTCGGTGTATTTCAAGCCGGCGCGGGCGACGAAGATGTTGTTGACCGTCGCATTGACGTTCTGGAAACCCGGCAGGGTGCTGAGGCCCGTGTAATACGCGCCGCTCGCGCTGAAATCGAGATGGCGCGGGTTGTCCAGGATCAGCGTGCGCTTGTAGCCGACCAGCAGCGAGTCTCCCTTCAGGCTGGTCCGTACCGGGCCGAACAGGTCGTAGAAGTCCGCGTGGTTGTGCCAGTAGCGCACTTCCCAGTTCATCGCCTTGTAGTCGATGCCGAGGTGCAGCCGCTGGCCGTGGTCGGTCGGTCCACCAACGGATACGGCGGCGTCGATCCCCAGGGTGTAGAGGCTCAAGGTGTCGCCGATTTCGGTGTGCCAGCCCAGCGCCCCGCCGCCGCGGTAGCCTTCGACCACCGGGTAATGCGCTTGCAGCCGCATCTCGTGGCCGGGCTTGTACACGCCCTTGTGCGTGACCAGTGCATCGAGATCGATCCGGGACGGCGAACCGACGCCCCAGGTCTTCACGATCGGGTGTTTGTCTGCCACCAGCGTGCCGAGGAATTCGATGGAGCTCAAGTCATCGAGCGGCTTGGGGTCGAATTCCACCGGCAGCGATCCCTGGCCAGTGTATTCCAGCGCCTCCAATTTGCCGTCCGGCAATTGCAGTGGGCGGAACAAGCCGGTGTCGATATTGCTGAGTGCATCCACCTTGCCGGTGGCGATGTCATAGCGATAGATGTTGGAAATGCCGGTGTAGTACGAGCTGCCGTACAACTGCCGATCATCGTTGCTGAAAGTGAAACCTTCCGGCGCGGCCTGGCCGAAACTGTAGGTCGCGAACGGCGTGGTATTCCCGGCCAGCACCTCCGCCGTCTTGTAGAGGTACAGGAAATCGGCGCCGCTGACCTTGGCCAGCGACAGCGAAAGCATGCTGCCGTCGTGGGAGACGTCCAGGTCGAACGGTTCCTCGCCGTAGGGGAAGGTATGCACCTGGTGCCACTCGCGGTACGGATACGGGATGCGCACCAGGGTGACGTAGCCGTTGGCGGTGCGCAGGCCCCACAGCGAGCGGTCGGCGCGATCGAACGAGAGGTCGCCGATGCGGGCCTGACGCATCAGCCGCCGGCTCTTGCCGGTGCGGATGTTTACTTCCATCAGGTCGCGGTAGTCGAGGTTGTTCTGCGTGTAGAACAGCGTCCCGGTCGCGTGGTCGTACGCGGTCGACGTGACGATATATTTGATCGAACCCTTGATATCGACCACGTGCCGGAGGGTCCCGTTCTTCAGCGACAGCACGCCCACGTAGGCGAGCTTGCCGGGATAGCGGAAGGCGCCGATCAGGTCGCCGTGGTCGATGAACGAGCGCGACACCGAACCCAGTGCGCGCGGCGCCAGCGGCGTCACCGGGGTGATCGGGTATTGGTGCACCTTTTTCAGGTTGGCATCCTGGAAAATGTGTTCCCATGAGATCCAGTCGTTCCAAGCCTGGGCCAGCGGAATGTGGAACACCTGCTGGAACTGGTCGGCGTAGTACGCCTTGCTGTCCTGGCTGCGGATGAACCATTCGAGCAATTGCTGCGGCGAGTAGCGCAGCGACAGGTACGTCATGAAGCGCGTGCCGTACAGGTAGGCGTTGGTCATGGTTTCGAAGTTGACCGACGTGCCCACCGACACCAGTCCGAGCGGGCTGTAGAAATGCGCGTGGTCGCGCACCATCGCGCGGAACACCATTTCGTCGTAGGGACCCTGGGCGCGACCGATGCCGCCACCCATCCAGGTCTCCATGTAGACCGCGATGCCTTCCTGGAACCAGCGTGGCACGCTCATGCGCGGGGCGGTCAGGTAGCTGTAGAGGATGGTTTCCGGGTGCGCGTCGATCGGGCGCGGCTTGCCGCCGAGGAACCTGCGCCAGCGCGCGTCACGCGCGTTCCAGCCGTCCATGGTCGCAGCGTGCACGAGTTCGTGGTTGGCGGTCGAGAACAGGCGCTCGCTGCTGGGCGAGGTGCCCATGGCCTTGAGTTCCGGCGCGATGTACAGCGTCACCTCGTTGAACGGTTCCACCGAGGTGCCGCCGTTGCCGTAGTCGCTGAAATCGGTGAGGACCACCGTGGTGCGGTCCCACGGCTTCCAGTGGAAGGTCTTTTCCTGGAACCACAACGAATTCTCGAAGCTGCGCGCGACGTGCGGCACCAGGTAGGCATTGTCCGGCGTGTACAACACCTGGAGGTCCTTCGTTTCCAGGCTTTGCAGTTGGAACGATTGGGCAGGCGCGCAATCCGGTAGCGCGAGCAGCGCAACCAGTACGGCCACGAGCAGCAGATATCCCCGCCCCGATCGCCCCATGATCCGCCCTCTGCCCGGGCGCCTGCCGCCATCCCGGTCCTGCAACTTGCTGGCACACCAAGTGTGGAAAGCATACAACTCCGCCCGTGGAGGCGGGCGGAGTCGTGGGGCTTCAGGGGCGCTGCTGGGCCCCTGTCGCGGTCCCGGGGCCGGTGTGGGCCTTATTTGGCTTCGCCGCGTTGCAAGGCATTGCGGGCGGCATCACTGTTGAGCAGCTGCTGGCGGAACGCGGCATTGTTCAGGGCGGAGCGAAACGCCTCGTTCTGCATCGCCGATCGGAACGCCTGGCTCTGGAGTGCGTTGCGGAACGCATCATTGTTCATCAGCTCGTTGCGGAAAGCGTCGTTGTTGAGCAATGCGCCGCGCAGCATCGCGACATTGGCCAGTTGGTTGCGGAACGCATCGCTGTTCTGCAAGGCGTTGCGGAAGGCATCGTTGTGCTGCAGCGCGTTGCGGAATGCATCGTTGCTGGCAAGCGCATTGCGGAATGCATCGTTGTGTTCCAGCGCGTCGCGGAACGCGTCGCTGTTCTGCAGGGCATTGCGGAACGCGTCGTCGTGCTGCATCGCCGAACGGAACGCCTCGTTGTGCTGCAACGCGTTGCGGAGCGCGTCGTTGCTGGCGAGCGCGTTGCGGAAGGCGTCGTTGTGCTCCAGCGCCGAGCGGAAGGCGTCGCTGTTCTGCATCGCGTTGCGGAAGGCTTCGTTGCTGGCAAGTGCGTTGCGGAAGGCGTCGTTGTGCTCCAGCGCGTTGCGGAACGCATCGTTGTTTTGCAGCGCATTGCGGAATGCCTCGTTGCTGGCGAGCGCATTGCGGAAGGCATCGTTGTGTTCCAGCGCGTCGCGGAACGCGTCGCTGTTCTGCAGGGCATTGCGGAACGCGTCGTCGTGCTGCATCGCCGAACGGAACGCCTCGTTGTGCTGCAACGCGTTGCGAAGCGCATCGTTGCTGGCGAGCGCGTTGCGGAAGGCGTCGTTGTGCTCGAGCGCATCGCGGAAGGCGTCGCTGTTCTTCATCTCGGTGCGTAGCGCGTCACTTCTCTGCAAGGCGGAGCGCAAGGCATCACTGTTGGACAAGGCCGCGCGCATCTCGTTGTCCTTCAACGCGGAGCGGAACGCGTCGCTGCGCATCAGCGTCATCATCGCCGGGTCATTGACGATCTTCTGGTAGGCATCGGTCTGGACGAATTTCGCCGCGTCCTGATTGCCGAGCTTGAGGTCGCTGCTGCTGACCTGCGCCGCTTCGTAGCGCTGCGCCGGGGCAATCGTTGCCGCTGCCATTTCATCGGCGCCGTGCGGGAATACGTCGCCCTTGTAGGCGACACCCACCGCGGCTGCGACGATCGCTACCGCCACTGCGGTGACCAGTACCTTCTTCTTCGCCGTCATGTTAGCCATTGTGTTGCCCCTCGACTCGTGTCTGTGGTGGGTGTGTGACATGCGCCAGCCAATGTGCGGCGTACGCCACCCAATACGTCGGGCGCCGCGGAAAGTTGGTGATTGGATGGGGTCGGAGTCCTGCGCTTCGGGCCGGGTCGCCGCCGCCGCCATTTCAAGCAGGCGTGCGTGCAGCGCTTGGGGAGGTTCCGGCACGGGCGCGGCTTGCCGCAAAGCCGTGTCCAGTTCGAGCAGCTCGGCACGTGCGGCGCGCAACTCCGGCGAATGGTCCAGTGCTGCCTGCAGTCGTGCACGCCCGGTGGAATCTAGGTTGCCGTCCAGTTCCGCGTGCAGCCATGCCATTTCGATCGAGCGGATCATGCCGCGGCCACTCCGTGGGTGAAGAGCTTCCGGTGGAGTTCCTGGCGCGCGCTGTACAGCCTCGATTTCACGGTTTTCTCCGGGACGTGCAGGATCTCTGCCATCTGTGCGTAACTGCATTCGGCAAAGTGCCTCAGGACGATGACGACCCGGTGGTCGTACGGCAATTCCATCAAGGCTGCCTGGATCAAGTCGTGCATCTGCGCATCCTCCGCCAACTGCGCGGGCCCCCGCTCGGCGCTCGCCAGCGGAAAATCCTCGTCGATCGCGATCGCCTCGGCATGGCGTCGATGCTTCAGCCGGTCCAGGGATTCATTCATCGCGATCCGGTAGATCCAGCTGAACAATCGGTACTTCGGGTCGTATCCGTCGATGTTTTCGAACACTTTCAGGAACACGTCCTGGGTGGCATCCGCGGCCTCCGCCACATTGCCCAGCACCCGGTAGGCGACATTGAACATCGGGTGTTCGTAGCACTCGATCAGGCGATTGAACGCCTCGGCGTCATGCGCGCGCAGGCGCACCACCCAGGCCGCATCGGGTTCGTCGTTCAATCGCCCCACAAGACCCATATACGCCGCAGCCCCCGAAAAGTTGGTGGGTCGCGACGTCGGCTGGGCCGCGCGACCGGTTCAGCCGTTCGCCGCCGTACCGACGGTGACCGGGAACAGCTTGTCCATTCCGGAATAACGAAAGACGTCGTAGACGTGCAGGTTGACATTGACCAGGCGGATGCCCGAACCCGCCGCGACCAGCCGCTTGTGGGTCTTCAGGAGTACGCCAAGGCCTGCGCTCGAGATGTATTCCAGGCCGCCCGCGTCGATCACGCAAGGTGGCGGGACCTCGTCCAGGAACGCCTGTGCCGTGGCCGCCTGGGCCGCATCCAGCCGTCCGACCAGCAACACGTGGCGATCTTCTCCGTAGCGGATCTCAAGCATGGTCTTGCGCCATCCTTTTGGTGAAAGTGACCTTGCTTTCGCGATTGCGGTACTCGTAGTGGATCGTATCCACCATTTTCGAAACCAGATACAGGCCCATGCCGTTCGGCCGTCGTGCCACGAGCGGTGCGTCGACATCAAGCTCGGGGGGCTGCGTCGGGTCATAGGGATCGACGTCGTGGTCGGTGAGGCTGACTTTGACCGCGTCGCCGACCCAGTCCATGTGCAACCCGATGTCGCGGTTCGTGCCCAGGTTGTACTTGACCAGGTTCACGAACAACTCTTCGATTGCCAGATCGACGGGCATGCGCTGGGCCGGGTCGATGCGCCGTTCCGAGAAAAAACCATCGGTCGCGGCGACGATGGCCTGCAATTCATCGAGGGAGCGCTTGAGCGTCATTTCCACCGATTCCCCACCCTTCCCGCGGGTTTGCGCCAACGGGCTTCCACCCCGTGGCAGCACGCCGCCGCCACGGGAGCACCTTGGTCACTATAGCGCCAATTGGCTGGCCCCGATCGCGTATGAGGCGCACCATTGCCCGTCCGGCCGGAGCTGCTTGCCAGCCCCGGCAACGGGAATTGAATGCGCGACTCGACCGCGCTTGCGCAGGGGCATCCGCGGTACGAGACTTGCCGGCGTCTGTGGGCTGGACTGTCACTTCGGGGGTCTGGGCGAAATGAGCGCGGACAGCACGGGGCGAGCGGGCGGGGGCGCCGCCCGCAAGGATCTGCTGGAGGCCCTGCTGGCCACCACCCGTGCCCTGGGCGGCCCGGAAACGGGATCGGCGGTCGCGGAGCTGGCCGAGGCCGCGCGCGTGCACACCGGTGCCCGCACCGCGGCGCTGTGGCGCCGCGACACGCAGACCGGCGAGCTGACCTTGCTGATGCCGGTCCGTGACCCGCCGCCGCGACTCGCCGCTGGCGCTGGTGTTGCCGGGCGTTGCGCGGAAGGTGCCCGCATGCTGCTGGAAGTCGACGCGGGAACCGCCGTGGACATCGTCGCGGTCACCTCGGCCGACCCCGATCGTGCCGGACGCACGGGCGCTGTCCTGAGCTTGCCGTTGGTGGCGGGCGACACCGTGCTCGGCGTTCTGCAGCTTCTCTACGAATCGGGCCGCGGCTTCGACCCGAACACGGTGCTGCTCGCGCAAGTCCTCGCCGCCGAAGGCGCGCTGGCGTTGCGCCAGCAGGGGCCGGGCGAAGCCAATACCTTGCACAGCGAAGTGGAAGTTGCGCGTGCAATCCAGCGCAGCACTTTACCCACGCAAATGCCCGCCATGCCGGGTTACGACCTGTACGGCCACTTCCAGCCCGCGACGTACGCCGGCGGCGACATGTTCGACGCCGTGCAACTGTCGACGGGGGTGTTCCTGCTGTTGGGTGATGCCACCGGTCACGGCTTCGGCCCCGCATTGTCGGCGATGGAAATGCAGGGCATGCTGCGCGTCGCATTTCGGCTGGGAGCAGGCCTCGACGACGCCTATCGACACGTCAACAATCAGTTGACCGAGGATCTTCCCGACGACCGTTTCATCACCGCATTCATGGCGTTCCTCGATCCCGGCTCGCACGTCGTGCGTTACCACTGCGCGGGCCAGGGCCCGCTGCTGCTCTACCGTGCGCATGATGATCGTTGCGAGTGGATCGAACCGACGACATTCCCGGTGGGCGTGATGGAGCTGGCCGAGACGCCGGTGGCGGCGACGCTCGAGATGGGCGAAGGCGACATCCTGGCCCTGATTTCCGATGGGCTGTACGAACGCACCGACGCCAGCGACGTCGAGTTCGGGCCCGAACGCGTCGCCGAGGTGGTCCGGCGCGGGCAGTGCCTGCCGATGGCGGAGCTGTGCCGGCGCCTGCTGGATGCGGCCGATGCCTTCGCAGCCGGGATCGCTGCGGCGGATGACGTCACCTTGATCCTGGTGCGGCGGCTGCCTGGTGAGGCCGATGCCGGCGGTACGCGCGCCCCGTGATGCGCAGCCGCCATCGCGCTATGCTTCGCCGATAGCAGGTTGCAGCACCCGAATCCGCACAGGGGCTGGCATGCATGGCTGACGTCTTCATCTCCTACGCCCGCGCCGACAAGGCCCGCGTCGCGCCGCTGGTGGCCGCGATCGAGGCCAAGGGCTGGTCGGTGTGGTGGGATCCCGAGATCAGCCCGGGCCGCGAATTCGACGACGAGATCGATACCGAGTTGCAGGCCGCCCGCGCCGTGCTGGTGGTGTGGACGCCGACTTCGGTGGTGTCGCGCTGGGTGCGCGGCGAGGCGCGCGACGCGGCCGAGCGCGGCATCCTCGTTCCCGTGCGGTTCGACCAGGCGCGCCTGCCGATCGACGTGCGCGCGATCCACACCACCGATCTCGATGGTTGGCGCGAAGATTCGGCGCACCCCGCCGTGCAGGAGTGCCTGCACGCGCTGGCCTCGATGATCGAGCGTTCGCAAGCGACGCAGGCCGCGAAGCCGACCGGTGCGCCAGCCGCTGCCTCCGACAGGAAACCGTCCCCGCGCTACACCATCTGCGTGCTGCCGTTCGCCAACATGAGCGGCGATCCGGACCAGGAGTATTTCAGCGACGGCATTACCGAAGACATCATCACCGACCTCAGCAAGGTTTCGACGCTACGCATCATCTCGCGCAACAGCGCCTTCCAGTACAAGGGCGAGAAGCTGGACGTGCCCCAGCTCGTCCGCGAGATGAAGGTCACGCACGTGCTGGAAGGCAGCGTGCGCAAGGCCGGCGGCCGGGTGCGGATCAGCGCGCAGCTCGTCGATTGCGAAGACGGTGGGCACATCTGGGCCGAGCGTTACGACCGCGATGCCGATGACATCTTTGCGTTGCAGGACGAGATTTCCCGCGCCATCGTCAAGGCGCTGCGGTTGCGGCTGCTGCCCGAAGAGAAGAAGGCCATCGAACGGCGCGGGACCGACAGCGCCGAGGCCTACGACCTGTACCTGATGGCACGGCAGATGTACGTGAGTGGTCAGGAATTCGATGAACATGCGGCGCAGGCCATCATCCGCATGTGCACCCGCGCCACGGAAATCGACCCGAACTATGCGCAAGCCTGGGCGTTGATGGCGATCGGCTATCGGAGCCTGCGGACCCTGGGCGTGGGATCGGAGACCGGCATGGCCGCTGCCGAGCGCGCGCTGGCGATCGACCCGGACCTGGCCGAAGCGCACGCGGTCAAGGCTTACATCCTTATCCAGAATGGTGATACCGACGCGGCGGAATCCGAAGCCGCAGTCGCGCTGAAACTCGACCCGGAGTCCTACGAGGCCAATCGCACCGCGGCGCGCGTGAATTACCAGTTGCACCATTTCGAAGATGCGATCCGCTATTACGAAAAAGCCGCAGGGCTGATGGAAACGGACATCAATGCGGCTGCCACACTGATGAGTTGTTATACCGTCGTGGGCGATGCCGCGGCGGCACGGTGCGCGGCGGAAGTGACCCTCAAGCGTGCTGAAGCGGTTTTGGCCCGTGACCAGAACAATCCGGGCGTGCTGGCCTACAGCGCCTATGCGCTCATGGCGATGGGCGATGCCGACCGCGCCAAGTCGCGCATGAACCGGACGCTGATGATCGACCCCAACAATTTCAACATGCGCTACAACTTTGCGTGTTCGCTCTGCGTGTATTTGAAGGACAAGAGCGCGGCGCTGGAGATGCTCGAACCGTTGTTCGCGACGATCACCGATGCTTTCCTGCCTTACGCGAAAGCCGATCCCGATCTCGAGATGCTGCACGAAGACACGCGCTGGCAGGCCATGGTCGCCGCCGCCGAAGCGCGGCTCGCCGCGGCGAAAGATTCGGTGACTTCAGCCACTGCCACCGATTCGGGGAACTGATCGAAATGGCCGACGTCTTCATCTCCTACGCCCGCGCCGACAAGGCGCGCGTCGCGCCGCTGGTCGCCGCGATCGAGGCGAAGGGCTGGTCGGTGTGGTGGGATCCGGAGATCAGCCCGGGCCGCGAGTTCGACGACGAGATCGACACGGAACTGCAGGCTGCGAAAGCCGTGCTGGTGGTGTGGACGCCGACTTCGGTCGTGTCGCGCTGGGTGCGCGGCGAGGCGCGCGACGCGGCGGAGCGCGGCCTGCTCGTGCCGGTGCGTTTCGACCAGGCGCGCCTGCCGATCGACGTGCGCGCGATCCACACCACCGATCTGGATGATTGGGGCGAAGACGCATCCAGCCCCGCGGCGCAGGAATGCCTGCACGCGCTGGCCGCGATGATCGCGCGCTCCGAAGCCGCGCAGGCCGCCACGAAGGCAGCGAACGCCTCGCCGCCGGCGCAATCGGACAGGCAGTCCGCACATTTCTCCATCTGCGTATTGCCCTTCATCAACATGAGCGGCGATCCGGAGCAGGAGTATTTCAGCGACGGCATCACCGAGGACATCATCACCGACCTCAGCAAGGTGTCGGCGCTGGAAGTCGTCTCGCGCAACGGTTCGTTCCTGTACAAGGGCAAGCAGGTCGACGTGCCGAAGGTCGCGCGTGATCTGAAGGTGAGCCACGTGCTGGAAGGCAGCGTGCGCCGGGCCGGCGGGCGCGTGCGGATCAGCGCGCAGTTGATCGACGGCGGCAGCAACCGCCACGTGTGGGCCGAGCGCTACGACCGCGATGCCAGCGACATCTTCGCGCTGCAGGACGAGATTTCCCACGCCATCGTCAAGGCCATGAAGCTGCGGTTGCTGCCCGAGGAAAGGAAGGCCATCGAACGGCGCGGCACCGAAAGTGCCGAGGCCCATGACCTGTATCTGATGGCGCGGCAGTTGTATGTAACCAACCAGCTGGGTGAAAACCCGTCGAGGGCAATCGTGCGGGCGTGCATGCGCGCCACTGAAATCGATCCGCGTTACGCGCAGGCCTGGGCGTTGATGGCGGTGGGTTACCGCAATCTGCGCGAATTGGGCGTGGAGTCGGATGATGGCATGGCAGCCGCGGAGCAGGCATTGGCGCTCGATCCGGATCTGGCGGAAGCACACGCGGTCAAGGCCCACATCCTGCAAATGAAGGGAGCGATGGATGACGCGCTGGCTGAAGTCGAGGCAGCGTTGAAGCTTGACGGCGAGTCCTATGAAGCCAATCGCACCGCCGGTCGCCTCAATTATCAGTTGCATCGTTTTGACGCTGCCGTCAAGTTTTTTGAAAAAGCCTTGGGCCTGATGGACTCGGACGTCAATACGGCGATGTTGCTGGTCAGCGCGTACAAGGCGCTCGGCGACGGAGCCGGCGTGCACCGCGCGGCGGAGCTTGCGTCCAGGCGGGCAGACGCCGTGTTGGCACTGGATCGGAACAACGCCAGCGTCATGGCCTATAGCGCCGTTGCACTCGGAGCGTTGGGCGAAGGCGAACGGGCCAAGGCGCGGATGAACCGCGCTTTGCTGATCGATCCCGACAACATGGACATGCGCTACAACTTCGCATGTTCACTGAATGAATACCTGCATGACAAGGCGGCCACGCTGGACATGCTCGCGCCGCTGTTCGCAACGATTACCGCCTACCTTTTGCGCTACCTGAAAGCCGACCCGGATTTCCAGTCGTTGCATGATGATCCGCGCTACCAGGCCATGATCGCCGACGCCGAGGCGCGGCTTGCGGCTGCGACGCCGACAGCACCGGTGGCCTGAATCCCCGGATCACCATTCCGGCGCGGGTCGCAGGGCGGGTTTCTACCCGCCGCCGTTCGGCTCCCTCCAATTGTTCGGCGGGTCAAGGCCCGCCCTGCACAAGGCACGGCTAGCGCGCGATACCTCTACATCTTCCCCGCCTCCAGCGGACGCTGGCGGTGCATCACCGCCCACTCCACGTGTTCGGCCAGCGCAGCCTCGCCCAGCGCGCGCAGGATCTCGCGCTGTTCGGCGATGTTGTGGGTACGCAGCAGGGCCTTGCGGGCGTCGCCGAAGACGCGGCTCATGAAGCGGTACTGGCGGATCAGTTCGCGGTCGGCCTTGCGGAACGAGTAAGCCTCGCGCACCGCGGCGACGATCGAGAAGACCGCCATCACGGTGATCAGGTCGTTCTTCGCGTCGGTCGAAAGCTGGTGCAGGAACACGGCCATGAACACGCTGACGAGGATGGCCGCCAGCAGGCAGATGGCGCCGATCGCCTCGTTGACGTGGTGGGTGCGCTCGCGCTGCTCGGAGCGGCGCCGATAGTAGCCGAGTTCGCCGCTGTGTTCGTCGCCGATCCAGTCGACGATGAGCGCCTGCATCATCGCGGTGCTGACCTGCACGGGATGGGCGCCGCTGGAAAGGCCGGCGCTGCGCATCAGGTTGCGCACCCAGCCCAGCTCGATGTCCTGCTTCTGCATCAGGCTGTCGTGGGCAAATTCCGGGTCGGCGGTCAACGAAATCCCGGCGCGGTGCCAGTAACCCTGCACGCGCAGGCCCTCGGCCAGCGCTCGGTAATCGAGGTACTTGCGGTGCCACCCGCGACGCTTGGCGATGCCGCTGATGACTACGCCGATCGCGAACAACAGCAGGAACACGTACAGCATGTTGTCGGATTGGGGCAGGTTGTCGTAGGCCGTGAACGCGATGCCCATCAAGGCCGCGGCCGTGTAGATGATGCGCAGCCCGAGCAGCACGCGCTTCTGGAAATGGACCGCCAGCCAGTCGGCGGTGCGGAACAGCGCGGCCGTTGCCGGGCTGGCCTCGGCGCCGAAGGGATCGTTGGCTTCCGCCGCTGCAATCGCACCGCCGTACTTCCGCGCATCCAGGTTGAACTCGTCGGCATGCGCGAATACGCGGCGGAAAGCCACCGGCATCGGTGCATCCGCTTCACTGGTCGCATCCGGGGTGCGCCAGATGACTTGCCCGGGCTGCAATGGCGATTCCGGCTGTCCGTCGGTTGTATCGCGCGAACAAACGAGGTGGCAGGCAAGCCGTTCGTCGCCGCCGGCAAGCCAGCGCCGCGCACGCCGGCGCCGTTCGATGCCACCCGGAAGCACGCCGGTCAGGTAGTAATCGACCGTCTGCGCGGTGCCGCCCATCCGGTCCGATGGCTTGCCATCCCAGATCGCCAGCAGCAGGTGGCAATGGCGCGCGACAAACATCCCGGCTTGCGCGTATTGGCGATCACGCTCGATGCCGTCGCGCAGGATCGCCTCGGGACTGTGGCCGGGCAGCAAGGGCAATTCGATCAACTGAGCCTGCGCGCACAACGCGTCGAAGGCATCCAGCGCAGCCGCATCCGGAAAGTCCGTTGCGTACAACGCCCGCGGCAGGGGCAGCGGCGCGATCAACCGCGCGCCGCATGCCAGGCCTTCCTGCGCGGCCAACTGGTCGCCGCCGGCGGCCAGCGGCGACAGCACCACCAGCGGCAGGTCCGGGAATTCGTGCTGCAACTGGATGAACAACTCGCGCACGCGGCGCCGGATGCCGTCGATTTCGTGGGCGGCGATGTTGCGATGGCTGGTGACACCGATGACCAGCGGTGCGAGCGCTGCGTCCGCGCGCGCGGACGTCATCCGGGCACTGCCTGATGGTGCCGCTTCTGGGGCGCCCACGGCTGCACTCCCGGTTTGCGCAGGATCGAACGCGGTGCGCGCGACGCCGGGTTCATTCTCGTTGGTCATTCCGGAGGCCATGCTTCATCAGGTTCGTTGTTGCTGGCTGCCAGCAAAATCCGCGCACAATCGGTGCGCCGCAATCATTCCCTTGTTCCCGTCATTCCGGGGCCGCGTTCGGTGCCCCGGAATGACGGCCTTGAAGGCTTGCCTGGCGCATTCCCTCGTCAGGCGGGTTTTTTGTTGATGATCGGTGGATCGCAGGGAATGCTGGCATTGCCATTGCCGGTGTCGATGACAGTTATTTTGTACTGCGCATTCATTTCCCGCGTGTTCTTGTTGTGGAATACATGCGAACGATCTGCGCGGCCCCGCTTGCTGAGCTGGGGCTCCGTGGCATGGTCATTGACGAAGTGGATGTCACTGATCTTGTACCGCGGGTCCGCGATCAGGTGCACCGTGATGGTGGCCTCGCCATGATTGACCACGTGGCTCAATTTGCCGGCGCCGTCGTCTCCGCCGGTGTACTTGTAGCAGTAATCCCTGCCATTGATATGCCCGGCGTCGATGAATCCATCACCGGCTTCAGCCCGAACGTAGCGGATATCGAGATCAACGCGTTTGTCAGTCATGGTCATACTCCAGTTGGCAGGCGGCCATTCCGGCCGGGTACGACGGGCGCGTTGCCCGCGGTCCTTTTGTCGCCCCGCCGATGGCCGGCCGGGCGACGGTTTGGTGGCTCATCGTCGCGCGTTTGCCTTGTCCGTTCTTTGTGCGCGGGTGTCGGCAAGCGTCTTTGTCGCCTCCGGCCAGTGTTGCAAGGGCACATAGCCGGCGGCGGCCAGGCGCTGCAAATAAGGCGCGGCTTCGGCGCTGCGACCCAGCAATCGCAGCACGCGCACCAGCGGGTCGAGGCGGTCGAAGGGAATCTCCGGCCTGGCATCGGCGGTCAGCAATTCACGAGCTTCGTTCCACGCATGGGTGGCATCCGCGCTGCGGCCTTCGCGTTGCGCAACTTCGCCCTGCAGCAGGCGGGTTCCCGCCAACGATTGGCGCAAGGAGTTGTTCTGCGCGGCTTTCCACGCGGGTTCGATCAATGCCAGCGCAGCCGCGACATTCTGCGCGGCACCGGCCGTGTCGCCTCGCGACAGGGCCAGTTGCGCGAGCAGGTTGTGGGCATGCCCCAAACCTGTCAGCACGGACTGGCTCTTGGCATCCTTTGTGCGTGCGGCGGCCAACAGCGACATTGCATCCGCGGCTTCCGCCATTGCCTTGCGCGGCTGATCCACGGCATCCAATTCCGAGTGCAACAGGCGACAAGTGGCCAATGACCAGCGCCAGTCGTTGTTTTCGGGATCCTGCGCGTACAGCACCGCTGCGATTGCGGTGGCCGCCGCAAAGTTGGCGCGTGCCGGGCCAAGCTTGCCGCGCTGTTTCTGCACTTCGGCAAGGTGGACCAGCGCATAAACGCTGTCGTCCTTCCAGTCCGTGTTGTTCGGCTCGGCGCCCATGTTCTGCTTGAGATCGCCGACGTTCTCGGCGAAACGATCTTCGGCGACGGCAAGCTGGCCCTGTTCCTGCGCCAGGCTGCCCAACCAGGAGACGACGTTGGCGGCCTCCTGGCGGAGTTGCAGATTGCCCGGATGTTGCTTGAGCCAGACGTGGTACATCGCGAGTTGCTGTTCCATTCCGCGCTCCGCCTCGGCGGTGCGCCCCAGCGTCTTGTCCATCACGGAAACCGCTTGCAGCCCGTACGCAACCTCCTTCTGCCATTTGAAGTTGCTGCGATCCATCGCTGCCAGCTTGACCGCGCTGGCGTAGTACCTCTGGAACATCGCCTCCGCGGTGGCGTTGTCGCCCTTCTGCATCGCGGCGTAGCCGACCCAGTATTCGGCCTGGGCCCTGTCGAAGAGCCGGTTGCCGTTGCGCGGAGCACGCTTGTACAGGGCGCTGGTGCGATCCAGCGCTTCGCGAAAGGCCGCCGTCGCGGCGTCGAGTTCGCCCGCGGCGAGGCGCACCTGTCCAATGTCCATCAGCAAGCGCGCCTGTTCCTCCAGTGCCGTATCGGTGAGGTCGCGCGGCTTGAGCGTGGCGAAGTACGCCGTTGCCTTGTCATCGACCGAGCGCATCAGGTCGAGCCGGCCGACCGTGGACAATTTCCTGCGCAGGTCGCCGAGCATGAAACCGAGGATGTCCTCGGCCTGGGCCTGCCGGCGCCGGGCATCATCGCGCGCGACGACGGCGGCATGCTCCGCGTTCACGGCCTTGTCCTGCGCAACCACCGCAGCGTGACGCGACACCAGCGCGAAGATCGCCAGCACGATGGTCACGACCATCACCGCCATTGCAGCCGCCGTGAGCATCGCCATGCGCCGCATGCGCCGGTGCTGCTCGCGTTGCTTCAGCGCATCGAAGCCGACGTCCAGCATGCCGGCGATCAGTTTCAGCTTGGCATTTTGTTTTCCGTCCTTGCCGGCGCGCGCGTCGGCGGCGATCGGTTCGGTGCGTTCGTGGCCAAGTAGGCCGTTCGCATCGAGCTGGAAGCGCAGCGCCGGACAGAAACACTCTTCCGCTTCGCGGCCGGGCATGTCCGTGGCATTCGGTTCGCCGTCCACGATCAGGCAGAAGATGCGTTCCGCGCGACCCATGCGCTTGTACGCCAGCACTTCCTCGTTGACCCAGCGCGACGCCGCCGACGCGGGCGAGCAGATCACGATCTGGTTTTCCGATTGCGCGAGTGCCTCGTTGACCTTGCGGCCGAGATCGGTGGCGCTGGCGAGTTCGTCGCGGTCGCGGAAGATCGGGTTCAGCCGGTGCGGAATCCTGCCGTGCGCCGTTTCGGTGCCGACCAGCCGCGACGGCACGCTGTACGTTTCGAGCGCCTTGTGCAGCCAGTCCGCCCACGCCTTGTCGCGGTGGCTGTAGCTGATGAAGGCGCGATAGGCAAAACGCGAAACCGGCGACTCGGCCATGGCCGTCTCCGCATCACGCGGCTCGGATCATCCTTGATGGGCGCGGCCCTCGCGAAACCGTCGGGAGTCGCTTTCGTCCGGAAAACGGACTGTGCCAGATTCGCGGCGGAATGTGAAGCACGTCACATTTGAGTGGCCGCCGGGATAGGCCTTCGCGATGTCATTCGGGGTTGCTCGTACACAGCGCGGACGCCTCCGGAACGACGAGAGAAACGGGGCTGCCGCCGAACCGCGCGGCAGCCCCAACGTCACGGACATCGCTTTGGCGTTCGTTTGGGCTTCGCAAGCCTGTTCCCGAATCAAGTCCGGGGCAGGCCCTGAGCTTGTCGAAGGGCTCAGCCCAATCTACGCTACTACGTGTTTTTGATTGTCGGATTGGTCGTTGTATCTGTTGTAACCCCGCCCGATCCGCCATTCTCCAACGCCATGCACGCGCTCTGATTGCCTAATGCGCATTCCACTTGATCTACCATGTAACCGAACCAGGAATCGGGTGGCGAGGCGGCGGTGGTCGCGGCGCTGGCAACGCCCGCGCTACCGGCCAGCAGCAGTGCGATCAGGAATGCAGCGGGGGGGTAGTTTGCGATTCATGATGTACTCCTTCTGAGTTTGCGGCGGGATTGCCGCGGTGAAACGGCTTCAGGGATCCCGAATTCTGGAAGTCAAAAGTCGTGCACATGCGGTCGAGAGGTCATTTGTTATTGACCGTCGGGTCACCCGGGTTCCCTCCGGTTCCGGACCCCGTGCAACAAGTCTGGCTCGGGTTCCCATAGGACACGCAAAGCGTGTAGGGATAGACGGTTTCAGGGCCGTTGTTCTGATTGTTGTCCGTGGTAGTGATCTCACCATCAGTCACGGTCGGGGTAGTGAAGACCGATGTGGGCAGCCCGGTGAGTGAAGCGAACGTGAAACTCTGATTTTTGGCCGGGAGCCAGTTGATGGGCGCGCTGCCGTGATCTACTGGAAGGTGCTCAGGATTGCAGGTGACCACGGGTGGATTCACGCTGGTATCAAGGGAAACATGAACGGTTGGCATGGGGACGATCCTTTGATGCACGGCACTCGGAAGGCGGGCCGCGTCGCCTTGGCAACTAATGTGCGTCGCCCGCGAGGTGCTGTGAACCTGGGGGGCGGCGGGTATCGGCAGGATTGCTACTCATGATCTGTGCAAGCCGCTGCTGGAACGCTGCATTGGTGGGATATCCGATCTGCCTGCTGGCCAGCACCGCCATGAAGTCCGGTGTGCGGTAGCCCATTGCGTTCAATCTGTCGATGACGGGGCGTGCGCGGTCCATCTGGCCGAGTTCCAGCAGCGCTTCCGCGTAGGCAGCTAGGAAAGTTGGATCGTTGCCCGCCTGCAGTGTCGGCACGAGCAATTTTTGCGCGCGGGTCCAGTGCTGCCGTGCGACGGTGTCGTCGCGACGTTGGGCGGCGATTCTCGCCACCAGACTGTTGCTTTGTGCATCGAGCAGGATCAAGCCGCGGTCATCCGGAATCTTTGCGCGCAACTTCGTGATGATGGTCAGCGCGGCCTTGGCCGACCTGTCCGCGGCGACCATGTCGTTGCGTGCCAGTTGCAGGCGCGCAAGCTCCAACTGCGCCTGCGCCAAATCCGGAGGCCAATCGCTGCTGGTTGGGTCCTTCTCTGTCAATGCGCTGAGTACGCGCATGGCGTCAGCATCGGCTTTCGCAGCAACATCCAGTTGCCCGGCTTGCCGCGACCAGCCGCCGAGTTGCTGGCTGTACAGACCGAAATAATCGCGCCACGCGCTGTCGGCCGGATCGAAGTCCATGAGTTTCTTGGCGCTATCGACGGCATCCCTCGTGAAGTGCAATGCACCATCCAGATCGCCGCACCAACCGAGAGTGCGGCCGAGGATTGCATTGCTGACCAGCAGGAATTGTTGAGCCTGATGGTCACCAGGTTCCCGCTGCGCGATTGCAGCCTTGATCCGCTGATCTGCGAAGTAATCGATAAGCGCTTCATCGAGCTTGCCGCGTTCCAGCGCCAGTTTACCCAGGCTGTCGTATTGGATGCCGACATAGGTCTGCCAGCGCGTTTTGGTCGGCTCGCGCGCGCGCCAGCGCGTGTAGATGTTCAGTGCAGCTTCGTACTGGGTTTTCGCGGCCGCAAAATCGCCGCGATGATCCAGCACGTAACCACTGTCGTGATGCGCCGCGGCGAGATCGAAGGCAAGTTCGCCGTCATTGGGCTTCGCGGCTGTGGCTTTCTGCAGTGCCACGCTTGCAGCCTGAAAGTCTCGGAGCGCATGCGCCATGTCACCTTCATACAGATGCGCCTGGCCGACCCATTTGAGGCTGTTGCCATAAGCCGCTTGGCGATCCGCATTGCCGGGGGCGCGTCTGACGAGCTCGGCTGCAAGCTGGGACGCGGTTAAATACGGCGCCAGCGCTGCTTGCGTTCGACCTTGATCCAGGCGCACGCTTCCGATCTTTTCCAGCGCCGTGACGCGCATCGCCAATGCGGAATCGGTTGCGTCGGCGACGGGCAATGACTCGAAATACGCCATCGCCTTGTCGTCCACCGCCTGCATGATGTCGAGGCGGTGCACCTGGTCGAGCTTGTCGTTGAGGTCGCCCAGCATGAAGCCGACCAGTCCTTCGGCCTGTTTTTGCCGGCGCACGGCGGCTTGCTTCGCAACCACCGCCTCGTGTTGTGCGACCACCGCGCGGTGACGCGAAACCAGTGCAAAGATCGCCAGCACGATGGTCACGGCCATCACCACCAGCGCGATGCCCGCGATGGCGGTCATGCGCTGAACTTGCCGGCGTTGCTCGCGTTGCTTGAGCGCGTCGAAGCCGACGTCGAGCATCCCGGCGATCAACCGCAGCTTGGCATTGGGCTTGCCGTCCTTGCCTGGACGGGCATCGGCGGCGATCGGTTCGGTGCGTTCGGTTGTCGGCTGCCCATTCGCGTCGAGCTTGAAGCGCAGGGCAGGGCAGAAACATTCTTCCGCTTCGCGGCCGGGGATGTCGGAGGCATTCGGTTCGCCGCCGACGATCAGGCAGAAAATGCGCTCGCCGCGGCTCAGGCGTTTGTACGCCAGCACTTCCTCGTTCACCCAGCGCGATGCGGCCGACGCGGGCGAACACATCACGATCAGGTTTTCCGATTGCGCGAGTGCGGCATTGACCTTCTCGGCCAGGCTGTCGGCGCTGGCGAGTTCGTCGCGATCGCGGAAGACCGGTATCAACCGGCGCGGAATGACACCGTGCGCGGTTTTCGTTCCCACCAGCCGCGACGGCACGCGGTAGGTTTCAAGCGCGCGGTGCAGCCAGTCCGCCCACGCCTTGTCGCGGTGGCTGTAGCTGATGAAGGCGCGGTAGGTGAAGCGGGCAACGGAAGGATCAGGCATGGCGACCCCACGTCAGTACGTCGAACCGTCCTGGGCTGGACGCGATCGTCGGGCGCGGAGCGCTGGCGGGTCGCCGCGATCCGCCAGGGGCGAGTCGCGAGGCGAAAGCTAGCACCAAACGTGAACTGTGTCACGTTTAGGCCGGGGGCGGCAACCGCCTCGGGAACGCGGACGGGGTCGCCGGGATGTGCCGCCGCGTGGCTACTCCCGCCCCAGGGGTTTGGCCATCCGGACGAGATCTGTCGCGAAACCGGTTCGTTCGTAGAGCGCGCGGGCGCGCGTGTTGGCCGGAAAAACCGCGAGGGTCAGCCATTTGCAGCGCTGCTTTCCCGCCCAGTTTTCCGCGTATGCGAGCAGGGCACGGCCGATGCCGCGGCCGTCGTGCCCCGGTGCCACGGCGAGATCGGCGATGTGGCAGGCGCGGTTGCCGGAAAAGAAATCGCGTTGCACCTGCAGGTGCAGAAAACCGCTGGGATGGCCGTTTGCATCTTCGGCGACGAAAAAATGGTCGCTGGCTGGCGCTTCCTGCAGGGCACGCTCGATGTCGGCGTGGATCGCGGCGACGGTTTCGCGCTTGCGGCGGCCCTTCGGCAATTCGAAATCGACGAAACGCGGCGCCAGCGACAGGATGAAAGCCGTGTCGCTGGGCGTGGCGGGGCGGATGGTGATGGAGTCTTTGCGCACTTTTTGACACCGCGCGACCGCTTTTATTGATCGTCATTCGGGGGCCGCCGAAGGCGGAACCCGGAACCCAGTGTCTTTGTTCTCACGGTCAAAGTCACTGGGTTCCGGGTTCTGCTCGCGATGGAGCTGCGAGCAGCCCGGGAATGACGACGGGAAAAACGCTCCGGCTTGAGGAGGTCGTCGGATCACCCGAACAATGCATCCGGCATCGCCAGCACGCTGTCGGCGCCGGCCTGCATCGCGGCGAGATGCGTGCGCGTGCGCGGCAGGATGCGATCGAAATAGAAGCGTGCGGTCAGGTGTTTGGCATGCTTGAAATCATCGGAACGCGAGGACGCTTCCGCCGCGGCGACGCTGCGCGCCCACGCGTAGGCCAGCGCGACGTAGCCGGAATACATCAAGTAGTCGAACGCCGCGGCGCCGATTTCGTCCGGGTTGGAAATCGCGCGTTGTCCGAGCCCCTGCGTGACCTCGGCCCACTCCTTGGCCAGCGCGGACAATTTCGGGATGAAGTCCCTGGTCGCGGCATCATTCGCGTGCTGTGCGCAGAACGCGGCGAGGTGTTCCAGGAACAGCCGCAGGCCTTCGCCGCGCTGTTGCATGATCTTGCGGCCCAGGAGGTCCAGTGCCTGGATGCCGGTGGTGCCTTCGTAGATCGTGGTGATGCGCGCGTCGCGCGCGTACTGCTCCATGCCCTGCTCGGCGATGTAGCCGTGGCCACCGTAGATCTGCAACGCGAGGCTGGTGCATTCGTTGGCGTTCTCGGTGAGCAACGCCTTGACGATGGGCGTGAGGAACGACACCAGCGCTTCGGCGCGCTCGACTTCGCTTGCGTCCGTCGAGCGATGCTGGATGTCCACCAGCGTCGCGGCGTACAGGCCCAGTGCGCGGCCACCCTCGATCAGCGATTTCTGCGTCAGCAGCATGCGGCGGATGTCGCCGTGCACGATCAACGGGTCGGCCGGCTTGTCGGGAAACTTCGGCCCCGACAACGCCCGCATCTGCAGGCGTTCGCGCGCGTACGACAACGCGTTCTGGTAGGCGCGTTCGCCGAGTGCGAGGCCTTGCAATCCGACCGCGAGGCGCGCGGTGTTCATCATGGTGAACATTGCGTTGAGGCCCTTGTTGGCCTCGCCGATCAACCACCCCTGCGCGCCGTCGAAATTCATCACGCAGGTCGCGGAACCCTTCAGGCCCATCTTGTGTTCGATGGAACCACAACGCAGCGCGTTGCGTTCACCCGGCTCGCCATCCTTGCCGACCTTGAACTTCGGCACGATGAACAGCGAGATGCCTTTCACGCCTTTCGGCGCATCCGGCAAACGCGCGAGAACCAGGTGAACGATGTTGTCGGTGAAGTCGTGTTCGCCCGCCGTGATGAAGATCTTCGTGCCGCTGATGGAATGGCTGCCGTCGCCATTCGGCTCGGCACGCGTTTTCAAAAGGCCGAGGTCGGAGCCGCAGTGCGCTTCGGTCAGGCACATCGTGCCGGTCCATTCGCCCGAGGCGATGCGCTTCAGGAAGGCCTCCTTCTGCCAGTCCTCGCCGTGCACGCGCAATGCTTCGGTGGCGCCATGCGACAGCAGCGGATACGTGCCCCACGCGAGGTTGGCTGAATCGATCATTTCCTTGACGGGCGCGCCGATCGTCTCCGGCAGGCCTTGTCCGCCCGCGGCTTCAGGGGCGGTGAGGCCGGCCCAGCCGCCCTCGACGTACTGTTCGTACGCGCGCTTGAAGCCTTGCGGGGTTTTCACTTCGCCGCTGGCCTTGTCGAAGCTGCAACCTTCGTGGTCGCCCGTTTCGTTGAGTGGCGCTAGCACGGTTTGCGAGAATTTCGCGGCTTCGTCGAGTACCGCATCGATCAGTTCGCGGTTGAGTGATTCGCAGCCGGGAAGTTTCGCGAAAAGCTTTTCGACATCCAGCAGGTCGTAAAGGCAGAAGCGGATATCGGCAAGCGGAGCGGTGTAGTGCGTGGTCATGTATCAAATTCCTTGATCAGAACCCCTCTCCCTTCGGGAGAGGGGCAGGGGTGAGGGTACGATACCTGCGAGGTGTCCCGGGTAACCCGGACCCTCACCCGCCCCTTCGGGGCGCCGCCGAGATTTTTGCCATGGATGGCAGATTTACCCGGAGGGAAGAGGGAGAAACTCAGCGCCAGATGTTCGACACCCCTGGCACCGGCGAAATGTAGCCCTTGCCGTCGAGCTTGAACGGTTGCGCGCCACCCTTTTCGCCCTTGCCGACGGAAAGCGTGCCCTTCAGTTCGTACTGGATGGCGTTGCGTTTGGCGGCCGCCAGTGCGGCGGCGCCGGCAGGGTCGGGCTTGAACGCCGCCGTCGCGATGTCGGCGTCCATCGCGGGAATGTCGAGTGCGGGCGAGACCGCTATGTGGCCCGCCGGCTTGCCGTCGAGGGTGAGGTCGGCGTCGATCGAATAAACGTGCATGCCGGTGTCGTAGCTGTAATTCTGGAAGCGCACGACCGTGGCCCAGGTGCCATCGGAGTTGATGGTGAGCTGCTGGATGCTTGCGGTCGGCGGCTGCAGCTTGGTGCCCATTCCCGTGCAACCGGCGAGCACCAATGAGCCGTATGCCAGCGCGACGGCGAACCAGAGGCGGAAGGAGAAGTGCAACGGACGGACGATCATCGCGGCTCCTCGGGCAACGGGAAAACGACGGCTACTCTACCCCGGCGCGCGGGCCGCGTGTGCTGCGCCCGGCAGGACCGGGACATGGGTCGAAGCCTCGAACGTGCGCACGTCCTCGAGTGCGGCCAGCCGGCCGTCCTCGATGCGCGCGACCTGGTCGGCCAGGGCCATCACTTCATCGGGCTGGTGGCTGACCAGGATCGTTGTCAACGCGAATTCGCGCTTGAGCCCGCGCAAGTGTTCCAGCACTTCCACCCGTGCCTCGCGGTGCAGGTTGGCGAGCGGTTCGTCCAGCAGCAATGCGCGTGGCTGGCGCAGCAATGCGCGGCCGATCGCCACGCGCCGGATCTGTCCTCCGGACAACTGGCCGGGCCTGCGTTTGAGCAGCGCCTGAAGTTGCAGCAGCTGCACCACGTCGTCGAACGCCTGCGCGGTCGCGTCGCGCGGCATGCCGTAGCGCAGGTTTTCCCGGGCGTTGAGATGCGGAAACAGGCGCGCGTCCTGGAACACGACGCCGAGGTCGCGTCGTGCCGCAGCCATGTCCACGCCGGCGCGGCTGTCGAACAGGACGTGATCGTTGATCGCGACGCGGCCCCGGCGTGGCCGCAGCAATCCCGCGACCGCGAGCAGGGTGGAGGTCTTGCCGCAACCAGACGGCCCGAACAGCGCCAATGCGCGCGCGGGCGAGGCCAGTGCGAGTTCCAGCGTGAATTCGCCGCGTTCGAGGGCGATGTCGATTTCGATCATGCTTCGGCCTCGTGGCGCGTGCCGCCGCGCAGCAGCATCAACGCGGCGATCACGCCGGCCAGCAGCGCCACGATCACCGCGACCAGCGTCAGGCGCAGCGCACCGCCTTCGCCGCCGGGCGTCGAGATCAATTCGTACAGCGCGATCGGCAGCGTGCGGGTTTGCCCCGGAATGGACGACACGAACGTGATCGTCGCGCCGAACTCGCCGAAGGCGCGCGCGAACGCCAGCGCGAGGCCCGCGACCAACCCGCGCAGCGACAACGGCAGGGTGACGCTGAAGAAGATGCGCCACGCGCCCGCGCCCAGGGTCGCGGCGGCGTTTTCAAGCCTGCGGTCCACGGACTCGAACGCGTTGCGCAACGCGACCACCAGCAGCGGAAACGCCATCACCGCGGCGGCCAGTGCGGCGCCGGTCCAGCGGAACGCGATCGAAAGGCCCGCGGCATCCAGCCAGCGCCCGATCGCGCCGTGGTGGCCGAACACGATCAGGAGGACGTAACCGGTGACGACCGGCGGCAGGATCAAAGGCAGCAGCAGCAGGCCCTCGAACAGCGCCTTGCCGAAGAACCGCCTGCGTGCCAGCAGCCACGCGCATCCGATGGCGACCGGCAGCGAGCATGCAACGCCCACCAGCGAGACCTTGAAGCTCAGCGCCAGCGCGACGGTTTCGGTGTGGTCGAGCAACATGGTCAGTGCGCCGGCACCTCGAAACCCCAGTGCCGGAACACCGCTGCCGCGCGCGCGGATTCGAGCGCGGCGAGCAGTGCGCGCGAGGCGTCGTCGTCGTGGCCATTGACGATCGCTACCGGATACACGATCGGCTTGTGGCTTGTGGAAGGAAACGTCGCCAACACTTTCACGCGAGGTTCGGAAACCGCGTCGGAACGATACACGATGCCGAGCGGGCATTGCCGCAGCACCACGAGGTTCAGTGCCGCGCGCACGTCGCGGCCCATCGCCATCCGCGGTTGGAGCGCCTGCCACATGCCGAGGTGCAGCAAGGATTGTCTGGCGTAGATGCCGGCGGGAACGGTGTCGGGCAGGGCGATCGCCAGGCGGCCGTCGCGGCCGAGCGCGTCGAGCAACGGTTCGACCCCGTGCGCAAGATCGACTGTCGCGTGCGAGCCGGCTGGTGCGATCAGCACCAACGCGTTGCCCAGCAGGTCGGCACGCGACGACGGCACGGTCGCGCCGTGTTTGGCCGCGTCGTCCATCCAGCGTTCGTCGGCCGAAATGAAAAGATCGGCGGGCGCGCCGTTTTCGATTTGCCGCGCCAGCGCCGCCGACGATGCGTAAACCAGCCGCGGCGCGGGGTTGCCCAGCAGCCCCTGATGCGCCATCTGATCCAACGCGGGTTGCAGGCTGGCGGCGGCGAAGATCGTGGACGCCGCCGCGCTGGCGAAGGTCGGCACGAAGGCGCAGCAGGCGGCGATCAGCCAAGCGGTCAAACCAGTGTGTCGTTGCATCGTCGTCGGCCCGGCCTGCATGTCGCGATGATTCTAGCCCGGCGTCCGCGGTGACGATTCGAGGGCGTCAGCGGCCCCATGTGACGGTGAGCGAGGCTTTCGCGAGTGCGTGTCGCCGGATCGCGGCCAGCGCATCGTTGCGGCTGAAATGCGCGGCCAATCCGAGTTCCGGAACGTCGAGCGCGTAGACCGTGATCACATAGTGGTGCGGTTTGCCGGGCGGCGGGCACGGACCGGAATAACCCGCGTTGCCGAAATCGTTTTTCGGTTGCTCGGTGTCGCCGGGCGCATCGCCGTTGTGGGGGGTGCCCGCATCGGCATTCAGTCCGTGTGCGCCGACGGCGATGTCGTAGGCGATCCAGTGCCAGAAACCGCCCGCCGCATCCGGATCGTACATGGTGACGGCGAAACTTCTTGTTCCCGGCGGCGGGTCGTGCCAGCGCAATGCGGGCGAAGCATTGCCGCCGCCGCATTCGGTATAGACGTTGGCCAGCGGCATGCGCGTGCCGGCGCTCAGGCCGGGGCTGTCCAGCGTGAAACCCTGCGCGGCGAATGCCGCGGCGGGTATGAGCGACAGGCACAACCAGAGCAGGGCGCGGCGCATGATGGTCACGCCTTCGCGCGTTTGCGCGGGGCGTGTTCGCGCAGGTACTCGGAAAGTACGACCGCGTTGCAATGCTTTTCGTCGTGCGCCATGAACAGCAGCGTCGCGGTCGGATGTTCCTCCAGCAGGGTTTGCAACTCCGCGACCGCATCCGGGTTGGCGTCCAGCTCGGCGCGATAGCGCTTGCGGAATTCCTCCCACTTCGCCGGATCGTGGCCGAACCACTGGCGCAGCCCTGTGCTGGGCGCGATGTCCTTCACCCACGCGGTGAGCTTCAGCTTGTCTTTCGACTGCCCGCGCGGCCACAGGCGATCGATCAGGATGCGCGCGCCATCGGATTTCGCCGCGGGCAGGTTGGCGCGCTTGATCTGGACGGTCATGACGGTTTCCTCTGTGCATTCCGGGAGCGACACGGCATCATAGGCGTTTGTCCGTGAAAGGTTCGACATGACCCGACGCCTCATCGTGCGCCGCTCGCCCATCCACGGCAACGGCGTTTACGCCGCCGCCGACATTCCCGCGCACACCGTCTTGATCCAGTACAAGGGCCGCCTGATCACGCACGCCGAGGCCGACCGCCTGTACGACGACGGCGCCGACACCGGCCACACGTTCCTGTTCACGCTCAACGACAAGTACATCGTCGATGCCAACGTCGGCGGCAACAGCGCGCGCTGGATCAACCATTCCTGCGCGCCGAACTGCCGCGCCTACATCGAGGAGGTCGATGGCGCGCGGAGGGACAAGGTGATCATCGAAAGCCGCCGCGCGATCAAGGCCGGGGAGGAACTCACCTACAACTACGGCATCGTGCTGGACGTGCCGCATACGCCGAAGATGAAGAAGCTGTGGGCCTGCCGCTGCGGCGCGAAGCGGTGCACCGGAACCTTGCTGCAGCCGAAGCGTGGTTAGTTTCGACGACGATCGAGGTTACGTCGCCGGCCACAGCCACATGAAAGTGAAGCCCGTGATGATCGCGTAGATGATCCCGTCCACGACGTACTTGAACGCGGCCTTCCACGGGAATACCCGCCAGATCCCGTCGGGGAAGCAGCCGAAGGCGTGGCCCATCAACGCCGCCAGCGCGACCGTATGGAACACGACGTGGCGATCGCCGCCAATGGGCAACGCGATCGCGATGAGCGCGCAGAACAGCGACACCAGCAGGCAGAACAGCAACCACTGGAACAGCGACACGCCCATGTTCATGCCGCCCGGGCGGCGCAGGTACAGCATGCCGACCGGGCCTTGCCTCAGCTTTTCCTGCATCGCCGGGTCCTTCATCGCCTCCGGCGTGCACCAAGGCAACGCGTACTGGCCCGGCGCCTCCGGGTTGCCGTTGCGGATCGCGGCGCGGATTTCGTCCTCGTTGGAGAACCTGCGGTAATCCGGCGCGTGCCAGAACTTCAGCAGCATGTTGATCAGGGCGCTCGCGATGAACACGAACACGGCGGACAGGACGATGGGCAACCACAGCGAAGCGAGTGACATGCTGATTCTCCTCGTGGGTGGTGCTGCGGGACGATGTCCTTGTCAGTCTTCTTCCGCCCTGGGCTTGTAGGTCTCCGTCAATTGCTTCTGGATCTGCGGCGGCACGGGGTCGTAGTGCGACAACTCCATCGCGAAGCGGCCCTCGCCGCCGGTGAGTGAGCGCAGTTCGGTCTGGTAATCGACCACTTCCGCCAGCGGCGCCTGCGCCTTGATCACCAGCACGCCGCCGCGCAACGAATCGGTGCCGTTGATGCGCGCGCGCTTCGACGCGAGCGCGCCGGTGACGTCGCCCATGTACTGCTCGGGCACGTTGACGTCCATGTTGACGATCGGCTCCAGCACGATCGGCCGGGCTTTCGCGATCGCGTCAAGGAACGCTTTCTTTCCAGCCGACACGAACGCGACTTCCTTGGAGTCGACCGGGTGGTACTTGCCGTCGTACACGACCACGCGCACATCCTGCATCGGATAGCCCGCGACCGCGCCGTGGTCCAGTACCTGGCGCACGCCTTTCTCGATCGCCGGGATGAACTGGTTGGGGATCACGCCGCCCTTGCTCTCGTCGCTGAATTCGAATCCGCCGCCGCGCGGCAACGGTTCGACGCGCAGGAACACCTCGCCGAATTGCCCGGCGCCGCCGGTCTGCTTCTTGTGGCGATGGTGGCCTTCGGCGCTGGCGCCGATGGTTTCGCGATAGGCGATGCGCGGCGGATGCGTGATCACTTCGACGCCGTACTTCGCCTGCATGCGCGCCAGCGTGAGCTTCAGGTGCAGGTCGGAAAGCCCACGCACCACGGTTTCGTTCAATTCCTTGTTGTGCTCGATCGTGAGGCAGGGATCTTCTTCGGCCAGTTTCGCAAGCGCGGTCGCGAGCTTCTGGTCCTGGCCCTTGTGCTTCGGTTCCACCGCGAGGCCGAACATCGACAGCGGATAGTCCAGCGGCTTGAGATGAATCGCGTCCTCGTCGTGCGAATCGTGCAGCACCGCGTCGAAATGGATTTCCTCGACCTTGGCGACGCCCGCGATGTCGCCGGGAATGGCCTGCTCGATCTCGATGTGGTCCTTGCCCTGCAGGCGCAGCAGGTGCCCGACCTTGAACGGCTTCTTGCCGTCGTCGATGAAAAGCTGCGAATCCTTTTTCACCGTGCCCTGCCAGACCCGGAACACCGCGAGCTTGCCGACGAACGGGTCGTTGATGATCTTGAACACGTCCGCGATCACGTGCGCGGCGGGATCGGGTATCGCATCGACCGGCTTCGCGTCGGCGCCCGGACCTTTCATGAAGGGCGGCGGGTTGGCTTCGCCGGGATGCGGCAACAATTTCCGTGCAATCTGCAACCACTCCGCGACGCCGGCACCGTTGCGCGCGGAGGTGAAACAGATCGGCACGAGATGCCCCTCGCGCAGGCATTGTTCAAATGCGTTGTGCAGATCTTCGGGTGACAGTTTTTCCTCGCCGTCTTCGAGGTAACGGCCCATCAGCCGCTCGTTGATCTCGACCACCTGGTCGATGATCTGCTGGTGCGCGTCGGCGACGGGGCCGAGGTCGCTCGTTCCTTCGTGCGAGAAGAAACAATCGACGACCTTGGTGCCGTGTTCGGCGGGCAGGTTCACCGGCAGGCATTCCGTGCCGAACTCGTCGCGCAACGCAGCCAGCAATCCGGCGAGGTCGATGTCCTCCATGTCGATGCGGTTGACGATGAGCATGCGCGCGAGGGCGCGCTGCCTGGCGTAATGCATCAGCCTGCGCGTGCCGTGTTCGATGCCGTTGGTGGCACTCACCACCACCGCGCAGGTTTCGACCGCGGCCAGCGCCGACAGCGCCTCGCCGCGGAAATCGGCGTAGCCCGCGGTGTCGATCAGGTTGACGTGGCAGCCCGCGGCGTCCAGCGAGGCGATCGATGAGTGGATGGAATGCTGGCGTTCCTTTTCCTGGTCATCGAAATCGGACACGGTGCTGCCGCGTTCGATCGTGCCCGCCGCCTGGATCGCGCCACCGGCCTGCAGGAGGGCCTCGAACAGGCTGGTCTTGCCGGCGCCCGCATGACCCGCCAGGGCCACGTTGCGGATGTCCACGGTGGTGTAGGCGATCATGCTGACCTCACTTTTCCGATGGCGGCAGGCATGAAACCTTGCGCCGATCCGATCAAGCGGTCAAGGCCCGCGGAACCTGCGAGGCGCGACGGCGGTCTGAGCTTGCGTCCGGCGCCGCGCGTGCGGGCACTCATCGCGAACCCATACACTGCAAGCCACGCAGTTTGCGCGCAACGGCTGGTCGCATGCCCCGCAACGATGGAATGGAAATCGAGGTGCAGGCGGAATACCCGGATCGCGGGGATTTTCGCGACGCCGCGGCCGAACTTTCCGGCCTGCCTTACGTGCGGCTTACCCAGCGCACGCCGGTTGCGCGCGATCGTCGCACGCTTTGGATGCTGCTCGCGCTGGTGTTGCTGGCGCACATGGTGCTGGTGTGGCTGGCGTGGCGCATCCTGCGTCCGTCGCCGCATCGCCACGGCGAACGCAACGTGATCGCGGTGATGCTGATCGAGCCCATGGCGAACCTGCCACCGCCGCCCCCGTTGCTCGCGCCGCCGCCGTTGCCGGGGCAGCGGACGTCCATGCCGCGGCCCGTGCACCGCGAGGCACCTGCGAAGAACGCGATCAGCGCGACCCTCGAAGGCGTGAAGGCACCGCCATTGCAGTTGTACCAGTCGAACGGACAAATCCAGATACCGCCGAGTGCGTCCACCGCGGCTCCCGCGCCCGCCTACCGTGCGCCGGGGATCAAGGGCTCGCAGATCTACAGCGGCAAATCGCCGCTGCCCTACAAGCCCACGCGTTTCAACCAGGATTGGGCGCCCGACAAGGAAAGCCTGGGCCAGAAGACAATCGGGCGCGCGGTGGACAAGGCGATCGAAAAGACCACGGTGCAGAAGACCGTGCATTTGCCGGGTGGCATCAAGCTGCATTGCGCGCTGTCGCCGCTCGCGTTGTTCGCGGGTTGCAAGGGCGATGCCCCGCAGCCGCCGCCGAAGAACGACAACGACATCCGCCTGTCGATGCCGCCGGCGGAAACGTTGACCGGCAAGAAGGTGAAGGTGCCCGCGTCGGCATCGAGCGCGCCGCCGCCGGCGTCGTCGGGTGGCTGATCGACGCGACTTCCCCCTTCCAGAGGGAGGGGGGATGGAAAGGGATGGCCTTCGGCACACAAGGACATCCCCCGACACCGCCTGCCGCGGGTAGCCGGTACCGACCTCCTTCGTTCCGGAGGGGTGGCTGGCGGCGACGTGTCATTGCGACATGCCGTTACACTTGCGGGATGCCGAATCCCCCCGAGATCCTCGCGACACGCGCCGCGCGCGACAGCCGCTTCCTGCGGGTCGAGGAAGTCGACCTCGCGTTTTCCAACGGTGCGCGCCGCACGTTCGAACGGCTGACCGCGTCAGGCATGGGTGCCGTGTTCATCGTGCCGATGCGCGACCACGACACCGTGTTGCTGGTGCGCGAGTACGGGGCCGGCGTCGGCCGCTACGAACTCGGCGTGCCGAAGGGGCGCATCGACCGCGGCGAAACAGCGCTCGACGCCGCGGATCGCGAGCTGCAGGAAGAGGTGGGTTTCGGCGCACGCAAACTGACGCCGCTGACCACGTTGTCGCTCTCGCCCGCGTACATGACCCACAAGGCGCAGGTGATCCTGGCCGAAGACCTGTACCCGCAGCGCCGCCCCGGAGACGAACCGGAACCGCTGGAAGTGGTGCCGTGGAAGCTGTCGGAACTGCATGCCTTGCTGGCGCGTGACGACGTGTCGGAGGGCAGGTCCATCGCCGCGCTGTTCATCGCGCGTGAATATCTGGAAGGAAGGTTCCGCCCCGCATGAGCACCCTCGAACGTTTCGCACTCGCAACCCGCCAGCTCGCTCGTAGGGCTGGCGCGGCCATCCTTGAGATCTACGCTGGCAGCTTCGCGGTCGAGCAGAAGGCCGACGATTCGCCGCTGACCGCCGCGGACATGGCCTCGCATCGGATCATCGTTGCAGGCCTGCAGGAGCTGACGCCGGACATCCCGGTGTTGTCCGAGGAGTCGAAGCATATCGAATGGCAGACGCGCCGCGCGTGGGACCGTTACTGGCTGGTCGATCCGCTGGACGGCACGCGCGAGTTCGTGAAGCGCAATGGCGAGTTCACCGTCAACATCGCGCTGATCGAAAACCACGCGCCGGTGCTGGGCGTCGTGCTGCTGCCCGTGACGGGCGCGTTGTATTTCGGCGTCGCGGGTGATGGCGCGTTTCTCGAAGATGCGCCGGGTGCGTTGCCGCAGCCGATCGCCACGCGCGCCGCGGCAGCGGTTCCGGTGGTGGCAGGCAGCCGCTCGCACGGCAACGAGCGGCAGACCACGATGCTCGCGAACCTGGGCGGGCACACGCTGATGTCGGTGGGCTCGTCGATCAAGTTCTGCATGGTCGCGCGCGGCGAAGCCGACCTCTACCTGCGTCTCGGCCCGACCTCGGAGTGGGACACGGCCGCCGCGCAGTGCGTGCTGGAGCAGGCCGGCGGCGCGGTGGTGGATTTGCAGGGCGACGCGCTGCGTTACAACACCAGGGAATCATTGTTGAACCCGGAATTCCTCGCGCTGGGCGACGGGTCGGTCGATTGGCTGGCGCGGCTCGGGCTGCGTACGTGACGGACAAGGTCGCCGGGCTGCTTGCGATCATGGCGCGCCTGCGCGATCCGGAACACGGCTGCCCGTGGGATGTAGCGCAGACTTTCGACACCATCGCGCCGTACACGATCGAGGAAGCCTACGAAGCCGCCGACGCGATCGACCGCAAGGACTACGCCGCGCTGAAGGACGAATTGGGTGACTTGTTGTTGCAAGTGGTGTTCCACGCGCGCATGGCGGAAGAGCAGCACCTGTTCGCGTTCGACGACGTGGTGGACGCGATCAGCGCCAAATTGGTGCGCCGCCATCCGCATGTGTTCGCCGACGCGCATTACGCCGATGCAG
>DATEKI010000119.1:0-15663 GCA_035277545.1 Rhodanobacteraceae bacterium
GAGCCATCGGCGGGATAAATCCAGGTCTCGCCCCAGGCCGGTGCCTGCGACCCCATGTACGCGGAAACGGCGAGTGGATTGCGCGAGCGGCTTGGCGCAAGCCCGCAACGCGCGATCAGGTCCGCCACGCTCATGCCGACCGTGACCCCGGAGAAATCGCACGGACCGCCATTTCCGACGAAGCCGTAACCGAGCGTCTGCTCGCGCGCCAGCACACCGCCCGAAAACTCCAGCCGCACCATCAGGCGCTGCGGGCCGAAGTTGTAGTACCAGGCCTCGGTCGTCACCGCCGCGACGGGCACGTCGGCGGGCGTTTCCACGCCGGCACCGGGCGGGCCCACGTAATGGCCGATGTAGAACGGATCGCCGCATTCATCGCGTACCTGCGCTGCCAGGTCGCCCTGCTTCACGATGTGCGTGCCACAGCGCAACGCCCACGCGCGCGACGGCAGCAGCGCAAACAGCAGCGCCAGCAACAGCCCGATCCACAATGACCTTTTCATGGCGGCCCCACGCGTCGCACAAGGCTTTTCCGCACTCTAGCGCCACCAGCAAGCGCCACTGTAAAAGCCGCGTGAAGCCGACCGGGCGGGATCGCGCGCAGCACCTGCATGGACGACAATGCGGTTTCCCGATTCCGGGGAACCGCCATGGCCATCTGGAAACAATTCAGCAACCTCGAAACCCTGAACGCCTGGAGCCAGCGCACGTTGATGCATGCGCTCGACATCCGCATCACCGAAATCGGTGACGACTGGTTGCGTGGCACGATGCCGGTGGACGACCGCACCCGCCAACCGTACGGCATCCTGCACGGCGGCGCGTCGGTGGCGCTGGCGGAAACGCTGGGCTCGACCGCGGCGATGCTGTGCTGCGAAGACGGCCGCGCCACCGTCGGGCTGGAGATCAACGCCAACCATGTGCGCGCCGTGCGCGAGGGGATCGTCACCGGCATCGCGCGCCCGATCCACCTCGGGCGCAGCACGCAGGTATGGGAAATCCGCATCGAAAGCGAAGCCGGCGAATTGACCTGCATTGCACGCCTGACCATCGCCGTGGTGCCGGGCGATGCGTTCAAGCTGCAAGAGTAAAACCATCCCCTCGTGGCGCTTCGCGCGCGTTCGCTTCGCTCCGCCCTTCCTGCGGAAGCGGGAAGAAACGCCTGCACTACCCACTCCCTTTCGCGGAAGGAGTCGCTGCTTGCCTGCCGCGGCCGGCAAGCAGCAGGGGGATGCACGTCTCATCGCACGCGACCGCATCACCATAATGTTTCCGTACGTCACGCCCCTACAATCCACGCATGGAAAACACCCTGCTCTACGTTCTCGTCGCGCTTGCCGCGCTTGCGGTCATCCTGCTGGTCGCGCTGCTGTTGCGCCCGCGCGGCGACGCGGGCCTGCGTGAAAAACTGGACGCCTTGCGCGGTGACAGCGAGCGCGTCGAGCGCGCACTGCGCGAGGAACAGCGTGCCGCGCGCGCCGAACTCGCCGATACCCTCACCCGGATGGGCGACCAGCAACGGTTATCGCTGTCCGCCTTGACCAGCGACAACCAGCAACGCCTGGCGGAGGTCCGCACGGCGCTCGACACGCAACTGAAAGCGCTGCAAACCGACAACGCCGCGCAACTGGAAAAGATGCGCGAGGTGGTCGACGAGAAACTGCAGAAAACACTGGAAACACGCCTGTCCTCATCGTTCAAGCAGATCGCCGAACGGCTGGAAGCGGTGCAGCGCGGCCTCGGCGAAATGCAGTCGCTGGCGACCGGCGTCGGTGACTTGAAACGCGTGCTCAGCAATGTCAAGACGCGCGGCACCTTCGGCGAGGTCCGCCTGGGCGCGTTGCTGGAGCAAGTGCTGACGCCGGAACAGTACGCCGCGAATGTCGCGACGATCCCGGGTTCGGCCGAACGCGTCGAATACGCGATCCGCCTGCCGGGCGCGGATCGCGACGCGCAGGTCTGGTTGCCGATCGACGCGAAGTTCCCGGTCGAGGATTACCAGCGCCTGCTCGACGCGCAGGAACAGGCCGACGGCGAAGCGGCCAATGCCGCCGCGACCGCCTTGCAGCGCCGCGTCGAAACCGAGGCGAAAACCATCCGCGAAAAATACGTCGCGTCGCCGCACACCACCGATTTCGCGTTGCTGTTCCTGCCTACCGAGGGTTTGTACGCGGAGGTGATCCGCCGCCCGGGCCTGTTCGAAAAATTGCAGCGCGACCACCACGTCACGGTCGCCGGCCCGACCACGCTGGCCGCGATCCTCAACGCGCTGCAGATGGGATTCCGCACCCTGGCAATCGAGCAACGCAGCAGCGAGGTATGGCAGATCCTCGGCGCCGTCAAGACGGAATTCGGCAAGTTCGGCGACGTGCTCGACAAGGTCAAGAAGAAGCTGGACGAAGCCGGCAAGCACATCGACGCGACGGGCGTGCGCACCCGCGCGATCGAGCGCCGGCTGCGCGGCGTCGAGTCGCTTTCCGACGAGGACGCCCGGGCGCGCATGGAGCTGCCAGTCGAGGACGACGGCGCGGACGAAGAGTCCGACCCGGGCTGATCGCACAGCGGTGCGTCCGCTGCCACGGCGGCGGCGTTAAACTGAAGCGTTCGATGTCGCGAGAGGTTGTCCCATGAGCGAATCACGCAAACCTTCCCTGTGCGCCGCTTCCCGGCCGACTTCGCCGGAGGTGACGCGCGAGCAGGCGCTTGATGCGGTGCGCACGCTGTTGCGCTGGGCCGGCGACGAGCCGACCCGCGAAGGGCTGCGCGACACGCCCAAGCGCGTGGTGGATGCCTACGGCGAGTGGTTTTCCGGTTACCGCGAGGACCCGCAGGACTACCTGGCACGCACGTTCGAGGAAGTGGCCGGATACGACGAGATGATCGTGCTGCGCGACATCCAGTTCGAATCGTTCTGCGAACACCACCTTGCGCCGATCATCGGCCGCGCGCACGTCGGCTACGTGCCGGACGGGAAGGTCGTCGGCATCTCCAAACTCGCGCGCGTGGTGGACGCCTTCGCGCACCGCTTCCAGGTGCAGGAAAAACTCACCGCGCAGATCGCCACCTGCATCAGCGAAGTGCTGGCGCCGCGCGGCGTCGGCGTCGTGATCGACGCGGTGCACCAGTGCATGACCACCCGCGGCGTGCACAAGCGTGGCGTGTCGATGGTGACCAGCCAGATGCTCGGCAGTTTCCGCGAGGATGCGCGCACGCGCGCGGAATTCCTCAGGTTCATCGACATCGACGGCGGGCGGTGAGCGAGCGCAAAGCTACTGCGCTCGCCGGCTTGCACGCCGGCGGTGCTCGCAATGCTCACGTACTGACGTGTACGCTCCGCTTGCTGCGCTCCGGCGTCGCACAATCCGTCTTCGCTCGTGACGCTTTGCGACTCGCTCACACTCGGCGCCGCAATCCAAGGTTCGCTGCATGATCGACCACACGCCTATCGACCACCCGCGTCGCCGCGCGGCGGTGATCTTCATCTTCGTCACCGTGACGATCGACATGCTGGCGTTCGGGATCGTGATCCCGGTGCTGCCGCACCTGATCGTCGAGTTGATCGGCGGCAGCATCGCCAAAGCCGCCGTGTGGTCGAGCGGCTTCAGCACGCTGTTCATGCTGATGCAGTTCGTGTGCTCGCCGATCCAGGGCGCGCTGTCGGACCGTTTCGGACGCCGCACGGTGATCCTGATTTCGAGCTTCGGCCTAGGCGTGGATTTCATCGTGATGGCGCTGGCACCGTTCCTGTGGCTGCTGTTCATCGGCCGCGCGGTGTCGGGCATGTGCGCCGCGAGTTTCACGACTGCCAACGCCTACATCGCCGACATCACCCCGCGCGAGAAACGCGCCGCCGCGTTCGGCCTGCTGGGTGGCGCATTCGCGGTGGGTTTCATCGTGGGGCCTGCGTTGGGCGGCTTCCTCGGGCACCTGTGGATCCGCCTGCCGTTCTGGGTCGCGGCAGGGCTGTGCATCGTCAACTTCTGCTACGGCTATTTCGTGCTGCCGGAATCGCTGCCGCAGGAACGCCGCGCAGCGAAATTCGACTGGCGCCACGCCAACCCGCTCGGCTCGGTGTTGCTGCTGAAGCGCTACCCGCAGGTGCTGGCACTCGCGGCCGTGTTCTTCCTGCTGGCGCTGGCGCAGTTCTCGATCAATTCCACCTACGTGCTGTATACCGATTACCGCTACGGCTGGGGGCCGCAGACCGTCGGTTACACGCTGGCGCTGGTCGGAGTGCTCACCGGCGTGGTGCAGGCGCTGCTGGTGCGGCGGCTGATGCCCAGGTTGGGTGAGCGCAAGATGATCCTTGCCGGTCTCGCGTTCGTGGCGATCGGCTACTTCGTGTTCGGCTTCGCGCCGGAGGCGTGGATTTTCCTCACCGGCATTCCATTCCTGTGCCTCGGCGGCCTCGCCGGCCCGCCCGCGCAATCGTTGATCACGCACCAGGTCGACCCTTCCGAACAGGGCCGCCTGCAGGGTGCACTGAGCAGCCTGCAAAGCCTTGCCGGCATCTTCGGCCCGGCGCTGTTCGCCAACCTGTTCGCGCTGTTCATCAGCAAGCATGCACCGACACCGCACCTGCCGGGCGTGGCCTACGTGCTGGCCGCGGTGCTGGTGCTGGCGGCGTTGGTGTTGACGGTGCGCGCGACCCGCGGCCTGCCGCCCCGGCAGGTGCCGGCGGCCGAGCCGAAAACAACCTGAGCTTGCCTTTGATTTGTCATGGCCCCATGTGAGCCTGCACGCACCCATTCGGAGCACGCCGCGATGATGACCTTCCTGTTGTGGTTGCTGCTGCTGATCTTCTGCTGGCCGCTGGCGCTGCTCGCGCTGATCCTGTGGCCGCTGGTGTGGCTGATCGCGTTGCCGTTCCGCCTGCTCAGCATCGCCGTGGACGGCGTGTTCGATCTGCTGCGCGCGCTGTTGACGTTGCCTGCCCGCATTCTGCGTGGCCCGACTTGATTTGTGTGATCGTCCCTGATCGCTGCTTCGTTCGATTCTCCCGCCAATTGATGGCTGCTCGGCTGACAACCACTACCACGGCCATCCCTGGCCCGACTTTTCACAAAAGCCGCTTCGAGCGGAACACTGCGCGAAACGCCTCTCCAACTTTTTCTCATCGGAGTTCAACATGACCATCTCGATGTACCAGGCTTCCGTTCCCGTGTTCGTGCGCGCGCTGACCAACCTGTCGGACGTGCTGAAGAAGGGCGAGGCGCACGCGAAGGAGAAAGGCGTCGATCCCGACAACCTGCTGCAACAGCGGTTGATCTTCGACATGCTGCCGCTGATCAAGCAGATCCAGATCGCCTGCGACACTGTCGCGCGCGGCGCGGCGCGGCTCGCGGGCGTCGAGCCGAAGTCGTTTCCGGACAACGAGAAGACGCTCGCCGAGGCACAGGCGCGCATCGCCGGCGCCATCGCCTACGCGCAATCCTTCAAGCCCGAACAGATCGACGGCAGCGAGGCGCGCAAGGTCGTGATGAAGACGCGCCACGGCGAGACGGAATTCACCGGCCTCGCGTATCTCACGGAATACTCGCTGCCCAACCTGTTCTTCCACTGCACCACCGCCTACGACATCCTGCGCGTGGCCGGCACCCAGATCGGCAAGAAGGATTTCCTGGGCGATCGGTGAGGCCAGCCTCGGTCTTATTCAAGACAAGCCAGTATTTCTTGAATAAGTTTTCCGCTTATTCATGTGAGCTTGAACAGGCGAGGTCACGGAGCGGCAAACGGGCAGCCCCTTTGCGAAGGATTCGCCCCGAATTTTTCTCAAGATGGACCAAACGCCCCGCTTGCGAAAGCGGGGCGTTTTTCCCTTGGCCGCCAATCGCCATCGCGGCCCGCGCGAAGCAGCAAGGCCCAAGGCGCCGCACGATCCATGCTGCAATCGGCCGGAATGACCTTACAATCCGGACTGACCCGCACGCAGGACCAGACCATGCCTATCCTGATCCTCGGCCTCGTGATTTTTCTCGGCGCGCACTCGGTGCACATGTTTGCGCCGGGTTTTCGCGAGCGTGCGGTGGCACGGATCGGCCTGCAGCCCTGGAAGGGCTTGTACTCGCTGGTTTCGATCGCAGGCTTCGTGCTGGTCGTGATCGGCTTCGGGATGGCGCGCGCGGATCCGCACCTGCTGTATACGCCACCCGCGTGGCTGCGGCACTTGAATGCGCTGTTCACGCTGGTCGCGTTCGTGCTGGTGTTCGCGGCTTACGTGCCGCGCAATCATTTGAAGGCGAAGATCGGGCATCCAATGCTGGCGGGCGTGAAGCTGTGGGCACTCGGGCACCTGTTGGCGACAGGCTACCTGCACGACGTGGTGTTGTTCGGCGCGTTCCTGGCCTGGGCCGTCGCGGATTTCGTGGTGTCGCGCCGGCGCGATCGCGCGACCCGCATCGTTTACCCGGCGGGCGCGGCCATCGGCGACGTGCTGGCCGTGGCGGTGGGCGTGGCGGCGTGGGCGATCTTCGCGTTCCTGCTGCACCAGCGGCTGATCGGGGTGAATCCTTTCATCTGACGGAACCATTGGCGCCCACGCGAATCAAAGGGTATTGGTTTCCGGTTTCGGGGGTGACGTGACTCGACGCAATTCGGCACAAGGCAAGATCATCGGCGCGATCGTGGTGATCGTGGTCGTCGCGTTGGCCGCCTGGTGGTACTTCACGCGCGTGCCGGGCGTGGATTTTTCGCGCCAGGGGCCGGTGCCTTCGGGGCCGGCCAAGGCCAGCACCGCACCGGAGCCGATCGAACACCCGATCTCGGAAGCGCAGACCGGTCCCGCGCCCGCGACCACCACGCCGCTGCCGCCACTGGACACCAGTGACGATGCCGTGGCGTCGGCACTGGCATCCATTCCCGGTGCCGACGGGCTGGCCGGCCTGCTGCTTTCGCGCGGACTGATCCCGCACATCGTCGCAACCGTGGACGCCTTGCCCCGCCGCACCATCGGCGCCAGCATCCTGCCGCTGCGCACGCCCAGGGGTACGTTCGCCGTGGATACTTCCAGCGGCAAGCCGATGCTGGACAGCAGGGACTTCGCGCGCTACGACCCCTACATGAAGATCGCGGAAGCGGTGGACCCACGCACGCTGGTCACCTGGTACGTGCACTGGTATCCGCTGTTCCAGGAAGCGTATCGCCAGCTCGGTTATCCGCAGGGCTATTTCAACGACCGGCTGATCCAGGCGATCAACGACATGCTGGCCGCGCCCAATGCGCGGCCGCCGGTCGCACTCGTCGCCACCGCGGACGGCCACTACGCGTTTGCCGATCCGACCTGGGAGTCGCTTTCGGTGGGCCAGAAATTGATGATCCGCATCGGCCCGGAGCACGAACGCACGTTGAAGGCCAAGCTGCGCAGCATCCGTGCGTTGCTGCAGGGCCAGGCCCCGGTGTTCCATGCGGCGGCGGAAGCGCAGCCGGCGACAGCTTCGTCAACGCACTGACGGGTTGCACTCGCGGGCGTACCCTCACCCGCCCTCCGCGCACCCCTTCCCGGAGGGAGAGGCGAAGATCAAAAGCGCAGCTGGGTCTTCCCCTGCGCCACGCCGTCCGGCCCGAAGCGATGCTCCTCGATGATGCCGCCGCCCTCGCGGTCCAGCGCGATGATCGTCGTGGCACGCGTGCCATAGCTTTCGCCGCGCACGAACACCGGGGACAATTTGCGCTCCAGCTCGATGCCGACGCCGGTATCGGGTAGCGCCGCGTCGGGTGCGGGCGTTTCGTCGATGAATGCCTCGAACAGCGGCGCGAAGCCTTCCACGCCCGATGCGAGCCAATCCTGCAACACCGCAGTCACGCGCCGGACTTTCGGCCACGGCGCATCCAGGTCGCCGTTCGACAAGCCGTGGATGCCGGCCGTGATCGTGCGCGTGCGAACACCGGGATCGTTCGACACGAAGCGTGCAGCTTCTTCGTCGAACAGCAGCAGGTTGAAGGGGCGGTAACGCGTGGCGACGGCCTCCAGCGCGCCGGCGTGACGCGCTGCCAAATCGCCGCCTTGCAGGAAGTCCGTCACCAGCCAGCCGCGCGATGCGCGATCCCTGGCGGCGCGCGGATCGCGCACATTGGTCACCACGCAGGCGCGCCCGGGCTCGCGCACGCCCATCCAGGTGCCGCCCGCTTCCAGGTCGCGCCCGGCGATGAGACCCGGCGCATCGGCCCAGCGCTGCAGCGGCGCCGACGGCCGCGCGTGCGCCTCGTCGCGATTGCCGACCAGCAGCAGGCGCCAGCGCGGGTGGGCGTTCCAGGCAAAGGCGATCACGCACATCCGGGCAAGCCTACCGCATCGGACCCCCACCACGCGGCCCGGTGCTAGACTCCATTCGAAACTGCCGTACAGGAAGGGGGCGGCATGAGAGCCAAGCTGGCACACATGTCGGTGCTGGTGGTCGAGGACCATGATTTCCAGCGCCAGGTGGCGCTGCGGCTGCTGCAGCACATGGGCATCGGCACTGCACTGGAAGCGGCGGACGGGCGCAGCGCGCTCGCCGTGCTGGGGCAACAAAAGCAGCCGGTGGATGTCGTGCTGGTCGACCTCGACCTGCCGCACATGGACGGCATCGAGTTCATCGGCCACGTCGCGCAGGAACGGCTCGCCAATGCGGTGGTGGTGCTGACCGCGCTCGATCCCGCGCTACTCAATACCGTGCGCATCATGGCGCGTGCTTCCGGCATCCGCGTGCTGGGCACGGTCGAAAAACCGCTGACCGAAGCCAAGCTCGGCGGCGTGATGGATCTGTATTTCACCGCCGACCTGCTGGCCGACGAAACCCCGCAGCTGGACATCGACGAAGGCCTGCTTGCGGAAGCGCTGGCGAGCGACGCCTTCGAAGCGTGGTTCCAGCCGCAGGTAGCGATCGGCAGCGGTTTCGTCACCGGCGTCGAGGCGCTGGCGCGCTGGAGCCTCGGCGGCCACTCGGTTCCACCCGCGCGCTTCATCCCGGAACTCGAACGCTGCAACCTGATCGACGCCCTCACCGAACGCATCCTCAACCAAGCGTGCCGCTGGCGCGCGCGCTGGCGCGAAGCCGGGCTTGACCTCGGCATTTCCGTCAACGTGTCGATGCACAACCTCGAGGACACCGCCGCCGCCGACCGCTACCAGGCCATCGTGCAGGCGGGAGGCGTCGACACCCGCGACGTGACGCTCGAAATCACCGAGTCGGCCATGATGCATGAAGCCGCGCCGGTCCTGAACGTGCTGGCGCGCCTGCGCCTCAAGGGCTTCGGCCTGTCGGTGGACGACTTCGGAACGGGCTGGTCGTCGCTTTCGCAGCTCGCGCAACTTCCCGTCACCGAACTCAAGATCGACCAGGGCTTCATCAACGGCGCCACCACCGAACCGCGCAATCGCGCGGTGGTCGAAGCCAGCCTCGAACTCGGGCGCAAGCTCGGGCTGACCACGGTGGCCGAAGGGGTGCGCAGCGTCGAGGAATGGCAGATGCTGGCGGAACTCGGTTGCACCCGCGCACAGGGCGAACTGATCGGCAATGCGGTGCCCGGCGACCAGCTTCTCGCCGCGATCGAAAAGTGGCGCCGCCGCCAGCCATGACGCGCCCGCCCTGGACGGACAGGTTCTGGACAGCTAGGTTCTGGACCGTCCGCCGCCAACTGCTGCTGCTGTTCGGCGTGATGCTGCTCGCCGCGGGCTTGGTGCTCGCGCTCGACGCGCTCTACCAGCGCGGCCACGAAGCCACCCTCAACCGCCTGTACGACAACGCGCTCGGCGGCCAGAGCAACGTCAAGACGCTCACCGACGCCTACGGCATCGCCGTCATCGGCGTCACCTTCAAGGTTCGCAACGGGCTGATGACGTTCGACCAGGGCCTTGCGGACGTGGACCATGCGCGAGGGCGCAGCGACCAGGCCTTCGCCGCGCTTGCCGCCGAAAGCATGCCGTCGCGGCAGCGCAAAGTTTTCGCAAGCATCCAGCGCGAACGTCCGGCGGCTGATGCCGCGATCGCGCACCTGCGCGCGCAACTGGCGGCGCGCAGCATCCCCGGCGTCGCGGATTTCGCGGACCACGAACTGTTCCCTGCGATCGATCCGCTGCTGAGCGACCTCAACCTGCTCGCCGATCTCAAGATCCTTGACGCGCAAACGCAATTGCAGGACGACCGCACGCACGCGCTGCGGCTGAACGCGTGGCGCATCGGCCTGTCGCTGGCGGCATTGCTGATCGTCCTCGTGGCCGGCCGCGCGATCCTGCGCAACATCTACCGCGGCATCGGGCAGCTGGTGGGCCTGTCCAGGGGCATGCGCGCCGGCGATTACGACACGCCGACCGGCGAGCCGGTGAAAGGGGAAGTGGGCCAGGTGATGGAAGGCTTCCTGGCGATGCGCGAGGAGGTCAAGCGCAAGGATGCCGCGTTGCGCGAAAGCGAGCTGCGTGCGCGCGAAGCCAACAAGGCCAAGAGCGCCTTCCTGGCCGCGATGAGCCACGAAATCCGCACGCCGATGATCGGCATCACCGGCATGCTGGAGTTGCTCGAGCACACGCGGCTCGACGCGGAACAGCGCCGCAGCATCGCGATCGTGCAAGGCTCGGCGCAAAGCCTGCTGCAGATCATCGGCGACATCCTCGATTTTTCCAAGATCGAAGCCGGCCGCATGGAACTCGCGCCGGTGGACATCGACCTGCGCCGGCTGGCCGAACACACCGTCGGCAATTATCTCGGCATCGCCTCCAGCAAGGGCCTCACGCTGGAATCCGCCCTCGACGCGCGACTCGCACCCGCCTACGTCGCCGATCCGCTGCGGATACGCCAGATCCTTTCCAACTTCATGTCCAACGCGGTCAAATTCACCCGCACCGGCGGGGTCACGCTGAACGTGGAGCTCATCGAAACGCTGCCGGACGGACGCGACCGTATTGCGCTGCGCGTGCGCGACAGCGGCATCGGCATCAGCGAGGAACAACGCGGCGCATTGTTCCAGCCGTTCTCGCAGGCGGACAGCAGCACCACGCGCACCTTCGGCGGCACCGGGCTCGGCCTGGCAATCTGCCGGCAACTCGCGGAATTGATGGGCGGCAGCATCGAACTCGCCAGCAAACCCGGCGTGGGCAGCACCTTCAGCCTGGTGCTTCCGCTGGCACGGGGTGACGCATCGAAAGTGGCACCCGAACGCGGCGTCTTGCGCGAGGACGATTTCCCCACCCGCCCACTGCCGGGCATCGAGGAGGCGCAGCGCGAGAACAGCCTGGTGCTGGTCGTCGACGACCACGCGACCAACCGCGAAGTGCTGACGCGCCAGCTCGCCCGCGCGGGCTTCGCCTGCGAGACCGCCGCCGACGGCGAGGAAGGCTTGCACCGATGGGAAACCGGCGCCTACGCGCTGGTGCTCACCGACATCCACATGCCCAAGCTGGACGGCTACCAGTTGACCGCCGCGATCCGCCAGGCCGAGCGGCGGCGGCAGCGCGCACGCACGCCGGTGATCGCGATAACCGCCAACGTCAGCAAGGGCGAGCCGGAGCATTGCATCGCGATGGGCATGGACGGATTCCTCGGCAAGCCGCTCCGAATCGCGCAACTTTCGGAGTCGCTGCGGCGCTGGCTGCCACACGTCGCTTTTCCGTCGCATGACGAACCAGCGCACGAAGCCGCGCAGCCCGCCGACGACGCCCTGTTCACGGCGGAATCGCCGGTCGAGGCCGCGGTGCTGCGGGAAATCGCGGGCGACGACGTGAACCTGGCGCACAACCTGCTCAAGGATTTCCTCGCCGCCGCGCGCAAGGATCATGCCGCGCTGGTCGCGGCGCTGGACGCGGCCGACCTGCCGGAAGCGATCCGGCAGGCGCATCGGATCAAGGGTGCCGCCGGATTGGTTGGCGCACGCGACGTGCAGGCCGCGGCCGCGGCCGCCGAGACGGCGGGACGTGCCGGCGGTGGCGTGGCGCTCGACACCGCGGCCGATTCGGTGTCCAGGGCGCTCGCTCTTCTTGCGGTCTGGGTCGAGCGCTGAGCCGCGAGCAATGCGCGGGCGATCACGGCGATAATGCCCGCCCATGTCCTTGCCGCGGTTGTTCGCAAAACTCCTCCTGCTGGCGCTCCTGCCGGGCACCATGCTGGTCTGCGCGGGGGCCAGTGCTGCGCCGCCGGCGCCGGCTTCCGGCGCATCCGCGCGCGAGGCCGCGACCCGCGCAAAACTCGATGCGGTGCGCGCTGAAATCGCCAAGATCGCGGACGCGCAGCGCACGACGGCCACGCAGCGCGACACGATCAACGCGAAGCTCGCCGCGCAGGCCACGCAACTCAACGAAGCCGCCAACGCGGTGCGCGAAAGCGACACGGCGATCGCGGCCAGGACCGCTTCGCTCGCTGACCTGGAGCAGCAACGCACGGCGCTCGAACAGAAACTTTCCGGGCAACGCGCGGCGCTCGCCGATTTGCTGCGCGCGGTGTACACGCTCAACCGCGGCTCCGACCTCGCGATGCTGCTCGGCAACCACGACATCGCGAAGATCGATCGCGCGCTCGCGTCTTCACGCTACTTCCAGCACGATCGCGTCGCGCGCATCCGTGGCTTGCTCGGCGAGGTCGCGCAACTCGACAAGGTGAAGGCATCGATCGAGACGGAAACCGCGGCGCTCAAGCAGCAACGCGATCAACGACAGGCGCAAGCCGTCGAGCTGGAGCAGGCGCGCGACGCCCAGCAGAAGCTTCTGGCCCAGGCCGATGCCCGGCTTGCACGGCAGAAGGACAAGCTGGCATCCCTGCAGCGCGATGCCGCTGCGCTGGATCAATTGCTGAAGCAATTGCAGAACGTGTTCTCCGACATCCCCGCGCAACTCGGCAAGAACACGCCGTTCGCGGAACTGCATGGCAAGTTGCCGTGGCCGGTCGCCGGTGCCCCGCGCAACGGTTCGGGCGTGCTCGCGCTCGGGCTGGTGATCGCCGCCCGGCCCGGGGCGGAGGTGCGTGCAGTGGCCTACGGCCGCGTGGCCTGGGCCAACTTCATGCGCGGTTACGGCATGCTGGTGATCATCGACCATGGCGGCGGCTGGATGAGCCTGTACGGCGGCAACGAATCGGCGGCGGTCGGTGCCGGCGACTGGGTGCGGCCAGGGCAGCCGATCGCGACGGTCGCGCGCAATTCCGAACAAGGCGGCGCATGGTTCGGCTTGCGCCACGACGGCAAACCGGTCGACCCGCACGGCTGGTTCGCGGCGAAACGTTGACGCCACCCGATGCGCCTACAATGAACCCGCGCGTTCTTTCGTGGTCATCATTCACGCAACTTCTTCGGTACTCCCCATGACGCGATATTCCCTGGTTCTGGCTTGCGGCCTGTCGTTGGCGTGCTGCGGCGTTGCCTTCGCCGCGCCCCCGGAAAGTTCGGCAACGGTTCCGGCCCCGGCGGGCAGCGCGGCGCCCGCACCGGCTTCGCGTGCTGCCGCTGGCGTACCGAGCCTCGAGGAAATCCAGGCCTTCACGCGCGCGTTCGAAATGATCAAGCAGGCCTACGTCGAACCGGTCGCGAACCGGCAGCTGATGCAGTCCGCGATCCGCGGCATGTTGTCGGGGCTCGATCCGCACAGCGAGTTCCTGGACAGGCACGAACTCAACGACCTGAGCGAGGACACCTCCGGTACCTACTCCGGCCTCGGGATCGAGGTGGCACAAACCAACCATCAATTGGTGATCATCACGCCGATCGACGGCGGTCCGGCCAAGCGCGCCGGCGTGCTGCCGGGAGACGTGATCGTGGCGATCGATGGCGTGCCGGTGCAATCCGATGCCATCGATGCCGCGATCAGGAAATTGCGCGGGCCGATCGGCTCGAAGATCACGCTGAGCGTCCTGCACCCAGACGGCGACAAACCCGTCGCGATACCGCTGGTGCGCGAGCGCATCCGCGTCACCAGCGTGACCACGCGGATGCTGGAACCTGGCTACGCGTACATCCGCATCAGTGAATTCCAGGAAGACACCGCGGACGAATTGACGCGCGCGCTCGGCAAGCTGCAGAAGCAGCACGGGCCGTTGCGCGGTGCGGTGCTCGACCTGCGTTCCAATCCGGGCGGGCTGCTCACCAGCGCGGTCGGGGTGTCCGACGATTTCCTCGATTCGGGCTTGATCGTCAGCACGCGCGGCCGGCTGGCGCAATCCAACCTCAAGTTCAGCGCGACGCCGGGCGACCTGCTCAACGGCGCGCCGATGGTGGTGCTGGTGGACAACGGCACGGCGTCGGCGGCGGAAATCGTCACCGGCGCATTGAAGGACAACCATCGCGCGCTGGTGATGGGGCGGCGCACCTTCGGCAAGGGTTCGGTGCAGACCGTGCTGCCACTGGGCAACGGCGACGCGGTGAAACTGACCACCGCGCGCTACTACACGCCCGACGGCACCTCGATCCAGGCGGCCGGCATCACGCCGGACATCGCACTGGGCAACGTCACCGTGGCCGCGGATCGCAACCCATCGCTCGACGACGACGAGCACGAGAGCGACCTGCCCAATCACCTCGCCGGCAACCAGGCCGCCTCCAGCGATACGGACGCGGGCGAGCTCGCGATGAAGGATTACGCCCTGTCCGAAGCGCTGCACGTATTGAAGGGCCTGGCACTCGCGCGGAACAGCGCGCCTGCAAACGCTTCGAGCACGCACTGAGGAAACAGCGATCAGGGATGGTCGCACAAAACCTTCTGGATCGACTCGAGTTCCCGGCCGCTGGTCTCCACGCCGCCCCGCCACAGCATCACGCCGGCGGCGAGCATCGGCACGGCGATCACCAGCGCGGAAACCAGGAAACTGTCGAACACGCCCGCCACGCCGAGTCCCGCGCCCATGATGCCGCCGGCCTTGGAGGCCGCCGCGATCAGGCCCGAACCGGTGCCGCGCAGGTGTACGGGATAGATTTCGGCGGCATATGGAATCATGGTGGCGATCACGCCACTGATCGCGACCAGCAGCAACACGATCGCGGCGATCGCCGGTGCCTGCGCACGGAAACCGCCGATTTCAATGACCGCGAACGCGAACAACGCCAACGCAGTCAGGCCCGCGAACAGTACCAGCGACTTGAAGCTGCTCCAACGCTGGTAAAGCCACACCACGACGGCGATTCCCGGGATCGCCAGCAGCGCCGAGCGCGCCATCAACGCGCCGGCCGCGCTCGCATCCAGGCCGAGTTTGTGCAGGTTGGCGGGCAACCACAGCACGAAGCCGAAGTTCACCAGGCCCCACGCAAGACCGCACACCATCAACGCGATCGTGATGCGCGCATGGCGACCCCGCAGCATGTCGCGCAGGCCCGCATGTGGCCGGTGGATTTCCATGATCGGCGCATCCGCGGCCGCGGCATCCTCGACGAGGCCCGCGGAACCCGCAAAACGCTCGAGCACCGCGCGCGCCTGTTCGGGCATCCCGGCGTTGGCAAGGAAGCGTGGAGATTCCGGAATGAACCGGTTGAGCAGCACGATCAGCGCACCGGTCGGAAGATTCAGCAGCCACAATGCGCGCCAACTGAAGTCTGGTTCCAGCAGCGCCGCGGCACCCGAGGCGGCCAGGTAGCCCGCCGACGTACCGACACCGCCCAATGCCACCAGCAGCCAGCCGCGATGCCGCGCGGGCACCGTTTCCGCCATCAGCGTGAACGTGATCGGCAGCATGCCGCCGGCCGCCGCGCCCATCATGAAACACATCACCAGGTTCC
>DATEKI010000120.1:0-9885 GCA_035277545.1 Rhodanobacteraceae bacterium
TAAAAGAGGCCCGGCGGCACGTCCAGCCATTTGGCCTGGGTCATGCGCATCGTGAGGCCGACCAGCATCATCAGCACGAACAGTGCCACGGCCGTGATGATGTACAGGTTGAACGCGGCGCGCGCACCGCCAGTCAGCCGCTCGTCGTCCGGATAGAGGGTGAGTGAAGCCATGGTCACTCTCCTTGGGCTGCGACCACTTCGAGCGTGGTCCTCATGGGCGCGTGCCCGAGTCCGCAGTACTCGAGGCATTGCACGACATAGGTGCCGGGTTGGGCGAAGGTGTAAACGAGCTTGTTGGTGAATCCCGGCATTGCCTGGGTCTGGGTGACGATGCGCCCGTCGGGCGCGTACAGGGCGAAACCATGGTTGACATCGTCGCTGCGAACGCGGAACTCGACCGGACTGCCCGCCTTCACGGCGGCCGGCGTCAACTGCCACGACCATTGGCGCCCGACCACATCGACGACTTGCTTCGCGTCCAGGCCGCCGTGCTGGGGCGGAATCGGGAAGTGGCGCAGCGTGGCCCAACTGCCTGCGACAAAACCGACGAACAGGATCGCGAACAACCAGGCCTGCAGCGCGTGGGCGGTGTGTGCCGACTTGCGACTCGCAGCATCGTCGGCGGGCTTGCCCGCCTGGATGATCACGTGGACGAAGCCCAACGCGACCAGCCCCATGCCGACCAGCGCGATGGCCCAGACGACATCCTGCAGGGACATGGCACCCCTCCCGCACTGCAGTTTGGATTCGCGGTTTTTACTCCGTCCTGAAGCGGTTTCCTTGATCCAGATCAAGTCTAGATGCTGCACCGCACTACGCAACGGGCAGATGACAGAAACGCCATGACCCCGCCAGCGCCTTCCCGAGCGAGGGTCGTTGAACGAAATGGCAACGGCCTGCGCTCGATGCAGCGCAACAACGTCTTCAGCGCCGAACCGAATCGACAGCCGCCCGGACCGGCGCAAGGAAGGCGTGTGCACGCCGGCATGCCTCCCCGGCTGTTGCCGCTGCGGAGAGTGCATCGACCAGTGCCGATCCGATCACCACCGCGTCGGCGGATTCCGCGACGGCTTTCGCGCTGGCTGCGTCCTTGATGCCGAAGCCGACCGCGATCGGCACCTTCGCACGCCGGTGCATGCCGGAAACCCGCGTCGCGATGGCGTCGGCCGACAATTTCGCCGCGCCGGTGATGCCGGCAAACGACACGTAGTAGAGATAACCCTCCGCCGCGTCGATGGCGCGCACGAGCCGCGCATCCGAAGTGGTCGGCGCAGCCAGCAGGATGCGCGCAAGGCCGGCGTCGCGCAGCGGCCGCAGGGTAGCGTCTTCCTCGATCGGGCAATCCACCACCAGCACCCCGTCCACGCCCGCACCTTTCGCTTCGCGCGCGAATTTTTCCATGCCGTGGATTTCGATGGGATTCAAATAACCCATCAGCACGATCGGCGTTTCCGCATCGCGTTCGCGGAACGCACGCACCCAGCCCAGGATGCCGGCGATGCCGACACGGCTGCGCAGCGCCCGTTCGTCTGCATGCTGGATCACCGGGCCATCCGCCATCGGATCGGAAAACGGCACGCCCAGTTCGATCAGGTCCGCCCCGCCATCGACCAGCGCATGCATGACATCGGCCGTAGCCTCCGGCAAGGGATCGCCCGCAGTGATGAACGGGATCAGCGCGGTGCGCCCACTCGCACGCAGGCTGGAGAATTTGACGCCGATGCGATTCATGCCATCAACTCTTCTGGACACGGATTGACACGGAAAAAACCGGATGGAGCGCTTGTTCTTTCATCCGTGTTCATCCGCGTCGATCGTGTCAAATGTTCTGTTTTTCACAAGTCGAAGCCCTCGCGCCCGGCGATCGTGTGCACGTCCTTGTCACCGCGGCCGGACAGGTTGCACAGGATCAGCTTGTCCTTCGGCAATTCGCGCGCGAGCTTGATCGCCTGCGCGACGGCATGGCTGGATTCCAGCGCCGGCAGGATGCCTTCGGTTTCGCACAGCAAGTGGAATGCCTGCAATGCTTCGTCGTCCGTCACGCCGACATATTCCGCACGTCCGGTGTCCTTGAGGAACGCGTGCTCCGGACCAACGCCCGGATAGTCGAGCCCCGCCGACACCGAATGTGTTTCCGTGATCTGACCGTCGTCGTCGCACAACACGTAGGTGCGGTTGCCGTGCAGCACGCCGGGCCGACCGGCTGCAAGCGAGGCCGCGTGGTGACCCGTTGCGAGTCCCTCGCCCGCCGCTTCGGCGCCGACGATGCGCACCTCGCGATCGTTGAGGAACGCGTGGAACAACCCGATCGCATTGGAACCGCCGCCGACGCATGCCGTCAGCACGTCGGGCAGTCGCCCGAATTGTTCCAGCATCTGCGCGCGCGCCTCGCGCCCGACCACCGCATTGAAATCGCGCACCATCATCGGGTAGGGATGCGGGCCCGCCACGGTACCGATGATGTAGAACGTGTCGGCAACATTGGTCACCCAGTCGCGCAGCGCTTCGTTCAACGCATCCTTCAGCGTCTGCGAACCGGAAGTCACCGGGATCACTTCGGCGCCCAGCAGCTTCATGCGGTACACGTTGATCTTCTGGCGCTCGATGTCGACCGCGCCCATGTACACGACGCACCGCATCCCGAAGCGCGCGCACACCGTGGCGGTGGCGACGCCGTGCTGGCCCGCGCCGGTCTCGGCAATGATGCGGCGCTTGCCCATCGCGCGCGCGACCAGTGCCTGGCCGATGGTGTTGTTGATCTTGTGCGCGCCGGTGTGGTTGAGGTCCTCGCGCTTCAGCAGGATCTGCGCGCCGCCGTTTTTTTCCGACAGGCGCCTGGCGTGATAGATCGGCGACGGGCGCCCGACGTAGTGCTTCAGGTCATCGGCGAACTCGCGCTGGAACACGGGATCATCGCGCAGGCGCAGATACGCCGCGGTCAATTCCTCCAGCGGCGCAATCAGGGTCTCCGCGACGAACGTGCCGCCGTACGTATCGAAGCGGCCGTGCGCATCGGGAAGTGCATGGAAGTCCGCCGGAGCGGGAATGCGTGGGGCGTCGGTCATTGTTCCGTTTCGTTGCCTGCGGCGCGGACGGCCGCAAAGAAAGCCCGCATTTTCGCAGCATCCTTGATGCCGGGCGATACTTCCACCCCGCTGGCAAGATCCACCGCCCATGGGCGAACCGTGCGGATCGCGTCGCCGACATTGGAGGAATCCAGACCGCCCGCGAGCAGGATCGGCCGGCCGAGATCACGCGGAATGCGCGACCAGTCGAAGGTCGTGCCACGCCCGCCTTGCTGCCCCGGCGGATGGCCGTCCAGCACGAAGCCCGATGCGTGCGGGTGCGCCTCCACGATTGCCCGCACGTCCAGGTCGCCGTCCATGCCGATCGCCTTCACGTAGCGTACTCCGAAGGATTCGCAGAAGGCCGCGTCCTCCGAACCATGGAACTGCACGAGATCCGGAAGCACGCCCGAGATGATCGCGTGCACGCGCGCGGCGGGAAGATCATGCGACAGCATCACCGCGTCCACGAACGCCGGCAGCGCATCGCGGATCGCGCGTGCCTGTTCGATCGACACGCACCGCGGGCTGGACGGCGTCATCACCACGCCGATCGCGTCCGCGCCCAGCTCACAAGCGAGCAACGCATCTTCGACGCGGGTGACGCCACAGATTTTTACGCGGGTACGGCTCATGCGCCCAACGTGATCGAGGGGGGAAGCATCCATTCTGCCGGATAACGCGGCCCGAGGAACGTCAGGCCCTGCGGCGTCGCGGTGACGCCCGCGATCTCGCGATTGCGCGCCGCCAGCAATTCCGCGATCCATCCGGCCGGCCGTTCGCCGCGCCCAACTTCCAGCAGCGAGCCCGTAATGTTGCGCACCATGTGGTGCAGGAAGGCGTTGGCTTCGATCTCGACGATCACGTGTTCGCCGTCGCGACGCACGCTCACCGCGGTGACATGGCGGCGCGCATGACTGGCCTGGCACGACACCGCGCGGAAGGATGAAAAATCCTGCTCGCCGAGCAAGGCTTGCGCCGCCGCGTGCATCGCGTCGGCATCCAGCGGCACGCGTTCCCATGCAAGAAATCGCGCGTCCAGCGCAGGACGGACCGCGCGATTGAGGATCACATAGCGGTAGCGCCTGGCGCGCGCGGAAAAGCGCGCGTGGAAATCATCCGGCATCGCACGTGCCCACAACACGGCAACCGCGCGCGGCAGGCGCGTGGTGGCGCCCAGTACCCATGCGCGAGTGTCGCGCTCCGCGTGCGTATCGAAATGCACGACCTGGCAACGCGCGTGCACGCCCGCGTCGGTACGGCCCGCGCAGGTCACTTCGACGGGATGATCGGCCACGAACGACAACGCGGCTTCGACTTCCGCCTGCACGCTGGGCCCGTGGGCCAATCGTTGCCAGCCGAAGAAATCGGTGCCGTCGTATTCGATACCCAGCGCGATGCGCATCGGGTCCGGTCAGGCCTCGGCGCCTGCCAAAAGCCGCTTGGCCTCGTCCTTCTGGGTTTGCGAACCCTCTTCGAGCACTTCCTCGAGCATTGCGCGCGCGCCCACCGGATCGCCCATGTCGAGATACGCGCGGGCGAGGTCGAGCTTGGTGTCGACCGGATCGTCGATGTACGAATCATCACCCGGCAATGCGGCGGGCGGCGCGGCCGGCATCACCACGGGCGCAATTTCGCCCACCCGCGACGGCTCGGCCGGCGGCGCCTTGGCCGTGGGTTCGCGCAGGGCGGCGAGGCCGTACGGGTCTTCCTCTGCAGCGACCGCGGGCTCTGCCGGCTTCCCGTGCGCGTCATCCGGAGCCGCCTCGGCCAGACTGTGTTGAGCGATCACTTCCTGCTCATCGACGAACGGCTCCGTCACGCGCGGCGATACGTCATCCGGATCAGCGAGCGGGCCGCGCGACGGGCCTTCGGACGACGGGCGACCTCGGCGGCCCGACACCCCCAGCAAGATCAACAGCAACACGATCAAGCCGGCAACAACCCATGCCAGCGGGCGCATGTACCACGGCGTCGCGGAAGGCACCACGGGCTTCGCGACGGGCCTCTTCGCCACCGCAGGCGCACTAGCCGGTGCGTTCGCACTCGCATGCGCGGTTCCGGGGTTTGTGGCGGGCGCAGCCGTCTTGCCGGCTTGTACCGCGGCAAGCTTGCGCTGCAATTCGGCGATCGTTGCGTCCTTCAGGCTCAACAGCTTGTCGCTCTTGGCCGAGATGTCCTGCAGGCTGTGGACGCGCGATTCGAGGTCGGCGTTGGATTGATTCAGGCTGACCAGCGTGTCGCGGTTGGCCTGCAGTCGTTGCTGCAAGCCCGCCACTGTCGCGGTACCCGTGCCGCCGGCCACGCCTGGCCGGCTGCTGGTGCCGCCCGCCTCGCCGGTCGGCGGGGCCAGGGTCAGGTGATCGGACGCAGGTGCCGCCTTGCCCGGTTTGGGCGCGGCATTGGCCGCGGCCTGCACCGCCGTACCCTGGACCACCGTCGCGGGTTGCGGCTTCGCGGCGCGCCATGATTCGTACTGACGATGCACCTCGGCTGCTGCGGCCGCCGCGCTGCGCTGGTCGATCAGGTCACGCGTCGGAATGCGCAGGATCGCGCCGGCTTTCAGGTTGTTGATGTTGTCCTTGAAGAACGCATCGGGATTTGCCGCCTTCAGCGCCAACATCATCTGATCGACGCTGACATCCGATCCCCGGACCGCGTTGCGCGCCAGTGCGGAGAGCGTATCGCCGCGCTGGACGTCGATCCTGCCGGCGGGCGGCGCCGGCGACGGCGCGGGCTGTGCGCGGTGCTGCGGCACGGGCGCCGCCGGCGCGACCGGCGTCTGTCCGGAAGACTGCGGCTGCGGGAATTGCGATGGCGCCGGCAATTCGGCGGGCGGGGTTGCCGCAGCATTTGCGGCGGGCGTGCTGGCCACCGGTGCCCCCTGCACCGCGGGCGCTGGCGCCGCGATGACCGGGTTCAACAGCACCACGAATTCGCGAACCTGCTTGCCCTCGCGCGTATTCAACTGCACCAGGAAATCGAGGTACGGATCGGTGACCGGCTGGGTGCTGGTGACCAGGATCAGCTTCTGGCCGTTGTTGTCGGTGACAACGTGGAATTGCAGCGTCTGGTCGGTCGGCGTGACCCGCAGGCCGGCGCGCGCGAAATCCTCCGGCGGCGCCAGGCTTACGGTCAGGCCCTCCAGCTCGGTGAGGTTTTTCGGCTGCAGCGGAATCGCCGCAACCAGCGGCTGGTTCAGGGCGGACTTCACCTGGATTTCGCCGAGCTGCAGCGCCAGCGCGGGGAGTGCCGTCGCGGTCAGCAACGCGGCACATGCGATACGGAGTTTCGACTTCATGAACCAGACCCCCAGCGGACGTACGAGCACGCGGGGCTTGCTCATCAGGATGACGGCCCGCGCGAGCGCAAGGGTATTGCAGAAACAGCCAATCACCAAGCCCGCCGGGCCGTTACGGATGGTTCCCGGCGGTCGTGGAGGCAGCCGGCGCTCCAGCCACCGCCTGCAGTTTCTGCTGCAATGCGGCGATTTCCGCATCGCGCGCCTGCATCTGTTTTCCGCGGGCGGCATTCTGCTGCTCCAGTTGCGACACCTGCGCCTGCAAGGCGGCGTTCTGCGCGCGCGCGGCCGCGATCTTCGCATCCGAGTCCTTGACCTGCGCCTGCATGGCGGCCGTCCCGTCCGCGTGGTGGCGCGGCGGCGCGGCCAGCAATGCGCCGGAGGCGCCGAGCAGCGCGGCAAAAAGCGCCGCCCTGCGCAAAACCGCGTTCATGGACATGGCCCGTCTCCTGCCCTGCAGGCTCAAAGATAGTCGCGGACAAGTATCTCCGCGATCTGCACGGCGTTCAACGCCGCGCCCTTGCGGATGTTGTCGGACACGATCCAAAGGTCGAGGCCGTTCGGGTGCGAGATGTCGTCGCGGATGCGGCCCACGAACACGGGGTCCTTGCCCGCGGCGTGGCCGACCGGCGTCGGATAGCCGCCCGGTTTGCGCTCGTCGACCACCACCACGCCTTCGGCCCGTTCCAGCAACGCGCGCGCGGCGGCCGCATCGATCTTCTCGCGCGTTTCGACGTGCACCGCCTCGGAATGGCCGTAGAACACCGGCACGCGCACGCAGGTCGGGTTCACCTGGATCGAATCGTCCTCGAGGATCTTGCGCGTCTCCCACACCATCTTCATCTCTTCCCTGGTGTAGCCGTTGTCGAGGAATGCATCGATGTGCGGGATCACGTTGAACGCGATCTGCGCCGGAAACTTTTCGGGCGCGACCTCATGGAAGTTCAGCAACTCGGCGGTTTGCCTCCCGAGCTCTTCCATGCCCGACCGTCCGGCGCCCGACACCGACTGGTAGGTCGCGACGTTGATGCGTTCGATCCCGGCCGCGCGATGGATCGGCGCCAGCGCGACCAGCATCTGCATGGTGGAACAATTCGGATTGGCGATGATGTTGCGGTTGGTGTATTCGGCGATCGCGTGCGGATTGACTTCGCTGACCACCAGCGGCACGTCATCCACGTAGCGGAATTCCGAAGTGTTGTCGATCACCACCGCGCCAGTCGCGGCGGCGCGCGGCGCGTGCTCGCGGCTGACCGAGCCGCCCGCCGAGAAGAACGCGATGTCGATGCCGACGAAATCGTATTTCGCAAGTTCGCGCACAGCCACCCGCTTGCCGCCGAACCCCAGCGTCTCGCCCGCCGACCGCTCGCTGGCCAACGGCACGAACTCGCCGACCGGGAACTCACGCTCTTCCAGGATGGCCAACACGGCTTCACCCACCGCACCGGTGGCGCCGACCATCGCGACGTTGTAACGCTCTTGCCTGCTCAAGGGTTCATCCTTTCAATCATGTTCGACACCTTCAACGCGACGCCGGGATGCGCGGCGCGACTTCACCCACGTCGCCGCACTGCGCCCGATGCCGGAGCGCCTGGTCCATCAACACCAGCGCCACCATCGCCTCGGCGATTGGCGTCGCGCGGATGCCCACGCAGGGGTCGTGGCGGCCCTTGGTGCGGACCTCCGTTTCCCCGCCCGCGGTGTCCACGCTTCGACTTGGTGTCGGAATGCTCGAGGTGGGCTTCAGCGCGATCGACGCGACGATATCCTGCCCCGACGAAATGCCGCCCAGTATGCCGCCAGCATGATTGGACGTAAAGCCGTCCAAATGCATTTCGTCGCGGTGCCCGCCGCCCTTCTGGGCGACGCTGGCGAAGCCCGCGCCGATCTCGACGCCCTTCACGGCGTTGATCGACATCAACGCCGACGCCAGCTCCGCATCCAGCTTGCCGTACACCGGCTCGCCCCAGCCAGGCGGCACGCCGGTCGCGACGACGTCGATCCGCGCCCCGCAGGAATCTCCGGCCTTGCGCAGCGCGTTGATCCGCGCCTCCAGTTCCGGCACCTGCGCAGCGACCGGCCAGAAGAACGGATTGGCTTCCACGACGTCGAAGTCGATGGCCGCGGCATCGGACAGGCTCGGCACGATGTCGTCCATCTGCGCCATCCAGCCGTGCACCTCGACGCCGAATTTTTCCCTCAGCCATTTCTTCGCGATCACGGCAGCGGCGACGCGCATCGCGGTTTCGCGCGCCGAGGCACGCCCGCCGCCACGCGGATCGCGGATGCCGTATTTCTGCCAGTACGTGTAGTCGGCGTGGCCCGGGCGGAAGACTTGCGCGATTTCGTCGTAATCCTTCGAGCGCGCATCGGTGTTGCGGATCAAGAGCGCGATCGGCGTACCGGTGGTCCTGCCTTCGTACACGCCGGAGAGGATTTCCACCGCGTCGGCCTCGCGTCGCTGCGAGGTATAGCGCGACTTGCCGGTCGCACGACGTGCAAGATCGTGGGCAAAGTCGTCCGGCGCGATCGCGATACCCGGGGGGCAACCGTCGACGACGCATCCGATGGCAGGCCCGTGCGACTCGCCGAAGGTCGTGACCGCAAACAATTTGCCGAAGGTGTTGGAGGACACGTGCGCTCAATCCGTCGGGAACCCACGCGGCAAGCTTAACGGTCGCCGGTGCCGTCCGGCGCAGCCAGCCACTCAGCCGCTGCAAGTTCGAACATCGCATCACCACCATGGTCGGCGACGCGACGCATGCCCAGCCCTTCCAGCAGCCGCATGCACATGAAGTTGCGCGGCTCGACGAAAGCCACCGCGCGCGGTTTGCGCAAACCGCCGAACACGAAATCCAGCATGACTTCCAGCGCCTCGCGCGCGTAGCCCTGGCGCTGCCGCGCCGGCGAGAGGCTGACGCCCAACTCCACCCTCTGGTCGACCAGGAAGTGCAATCCGAGGTCGCCGATCAGTTCGCCCGAATCGCGCAGGCGGATCGCGCGCTGCCACCACGTATCCGGCACGTCCGGCACCAGATCGTGTTGCGCTTCGATGAACCGCTTCGCCTCCGCGACCGAAGCCGGCTTCCAGCCCTGGAAACGTGCGACCGCCGGATCGGCGCGGTATGCGAACAATGCCTCCGCATCCTCGTCGCGCAATGCGTCCAGCCGCAGGCGCGCGGTCACGATCTCCATGTCAGCGCTTCGCGGCCGCGCGGATCGACGCCGCGTGTTCGACCAGGTCACGGCGCTCCAGCGCGAACACACCCATCGGTCCGACCTTGAATTCGATCCACACGAACGGCACGTCCGGGAGCAATGCCGCGAGCGCGCGTTCGCTCATCCCGACCTCGACGATCAGCAGCCCGTCCTCCGTCAGATGATCGGGCGCGTCGCGCAGGATGCGCAACGCGATGTCCAGTCCGTCCGCGCCCGCGGTCAGGCCCAGCTTCGGCTCGTGCGCGTACTCGCCCGGCAGCGTGGCGTATTCGGCATCGGTGACGTAGGGCGGATTGGA
>DATEKI010000121.1:0-5125 GCA_035277545.1 Rhodanobacteraceae bacterium
TGATCAATCCAAGGTGGTAGCGCAATGAGCCCGCGAACGGATCGCGGTGCTTGCCGAGGTTGCTGCCGGGCGGGAGCTGCGTGAACGCGGCAGCCTTGATGTGCGGCGAGCCTTTCAGGATTTCGACGGTGCGCGGGCACAGTTGCAGCGCCGACGGGTGCGGCGCGTCGTCGTACCACTTGAGATAAAACCGCTTCCAGCCGGTGCGGAAGAACGAATGGAAACCGGCGTCGTTGTACTGGTCGGAAGCCTTGATGTGGCTGGCCTTGGCCAGCGCAACAGCTTCGTCCCGGATGGTCTGCCAGTTGCTGCGCAGGTTTTCCAGTTCCGGAAAATCGGCCGGCGCGAGATACGGTGTCACGGGCACGCGCGAGAACGCATACATCAACACGTTGATCGGCGCCATGAACGTCGAGTGGTCGGTGATCTGGCGCAGGAACTTGTGCCGCACCTTGCCGCGGAAGTGCACGTACAGCGCACACGCGACGAGAACGGCAAGGACGATCCACTTGATCATGCAGGCGATACGCGCAGGGCCATTCAACGGCCGCGCATTTTACTCCGCGGCGGCTGTACGCGGCTTGCTGCGCCCGGCATGCGCCAGCGTGATGATCGCCACGCCGACCAGGATCACGACCATGCCGCCGATCTCGGCGGAACCCACGTGCTCGCCCGCGATCAGCGCACCCAGCAGCACGGCGACGGGCGGATTCACGTAGGCGTAGCTCGCGGCCAGCGCCGGGCGCGCATGCTTGACCAGGAACAGGTACGCGGAAAACGCGATGATCGACCCGAACACGGCCAGGTATGCGATCGCCAGGATCGACTCCGCAGGCGGGTGCGCGGGCAGCCGTTCACCCGTCAGCCAGGCGGTCAGCGCCAGCGCGGGTGCCGCGCACAACATCTGTGCGGCCACGTTCATCGGGCCGTCCGGCATGTCCTGGCGGCGGCTCCACATCGAACCGAACGCCCACGCCGCGGTGGCCACCAGCAGCGCGGCCGCCGCCCACGGGGCGGCGCGCATCGCCCCGCCGCTGTTCAGGACGATCACGCCCAGGAATCCGACCACCAATCCGATGATCTCGTTGCGGCTCGGACGTTCGCGGTAGGCGAACAGCACCATGGCCACGAACAATGGTTCGCTTGCAATGGCGACGGCCGCGATGCCCGAGGTGACGCTCTGTTCCGCGAAGCAGACCAGCCCGTTGCCGAACAGCAACAGCAGCACGCCGGTGATCGCGGCGTTGCGCCATTGCCGGCGCGTCGGTGGTTTCACGCCGCGCAGGCGCAGCCACGCGTACATCGCGATGCCGGCCGTGAAGAAACGGATCGCCGCGAGCATGAACGGCGGAAAGCCGGTCAGTCCGATCCGGATGCCGAGGTAGGTCGAGCCCCAGATCACGTACACCGCGAGCAATGCCAACGGGATCAACCAGCGGCGTTGCTGCGTCGTGCCGGCAGCTGCAGACAGGGCGATTTCGTTCATGGCGGTTCCGGGTTTGCGCGGCGTGGCGCAGCAGGAAACGAAAGACGCCTCCGCGAGGGAGGCGTACCGTCATTTTAGTTCGGGCCGGTTTGCGGCGGTGCGCGCGCCGTCATGAAAGTTTCGCGACGCAATGTTGAATGGCGCTCAACGCGCGCTGTTTGGCACGGAGGGCGGTCGTATCGCGGAGTGTCCGCGAGCTGTCCGCGGACACTTTTCCAGGCGCCAGCACACTTGCAAGCCATTGAATTGCAAGCTGTTCATGCGGTGTTCGCGTTGGCATCGGACTTGCTCAAAGAGGACTGTGGCCGCGTTGTGGTGGCCGGAGACCTTGAATGAGCATTCGCGACACCTCTGCACAAGACCGCATCATCGAGAAGCGCGTCAGCAAGAAGAAGCTGGGCATCTACGCCGCGATCGGCGTCGTGGTGCTGGCGTTGCTGGTCTGGCTGGTGCCCGGCGCGTTGCGATTGTTTTCCGCGGGCTCGTCGGTGAGCGCGTCGCGGTTGCAGATCGCCAGCGTGGAACGCGGCTCGTTCGTGCGCGATATCGCCGCCGACGGACGCGTGGTCGCGGCGGTCAGCCCGACGCTGTACGCCAACGCGGCGGGTGCGGTGGTGTTGCAGGTGCACGCGGGCGACAAGGTAGCCAAGGGCCAGGTGCTTGCGGTGATCGCGAGCCCGGAGCTCACCAACAAGCTCGCACAGGAAGAAAACAACGCGGACGCGATGCAGGTCGCGTACCAGCAGGCCAAGGTCGATGCCAACCAGCAGCGTTCCAAGCTGCAGGGCGCCTATGACAACGCCAACATCGACGAGCAGAGCGCCGCGCGCGACCTGAAGCGCTATCAGGAGGCCTTCAGGAAAGGCGCCGTGTCGCAGCTCGACGTCGATCGTCACAAGGACACGCTGGAAAAGGCCCAGATCGAGTTGAGCCACGCCAAGTCCAACTTGGGCATGGACGATTCCAGCCTTGCGCTCGAAATCCAGGCCAAGAAGCTCGCCTACGAACGCCAGAAACTGCTGGTCGCGGATTTGAAGCGCCAGGTGGAGGAATTGAACGTGCGCTCGCCGGTGAACGGCCAGGTCGGCCAGTTGTTCATCGCGCAGACCGCGACGGTTCCGAAGGACGCCAAGCTGCTGACGGTGGTGGACCTGTCCGCGCTGGAAGTGCAGGTGAACGTGCCGGAAAGTTTCGCGCGTGATCTGGCTTCCGGCATGCCGGCGGTCATCAGCGGCAACGGCAAGGACTGGAAGGGTGCAGTCAGCGCGATCTCGCCCGAGGTCGTCAACGGCGAAGTCGTGGCGCGGGTGCGCTTCGAAGGCAGCAAGCCGGAGCAGTTGCGCCAGAACCAGCGCCTGTCCGTGCGCATCGTGCTCGACAAGCGCGACAACGTGCTGACCGTGGCGCGCGGCTCGTTCGTCGACGAATCGGGCGGCCGCTACGCCTATGTCGTGCGCGACGGCATCGCCTACAAGACGCCGGTGACGCTGGGCCCCAGCTCCATCGACAAGGTCGAGATCCTGCAGGGCCTGAAGGAAGGCGACAAGGTCGTGATTTCCGGCACCAGCAACTTCAACGGCGCGGCGAAAGTCGCGATCAGCAACTGATTTTGATTTTTCCTTCTCCCACCGGGAGAAGGTGTCCCGAAGGGCCGGATGAGGGTCCTGAACCTGCGGAACGTTGGACGCAAGCGACCCGAACCCTCACCCCGCCCCTCTCCCGGTGGGAGAGGGGTTCGAAGGCAAAACCCAAACACCACCACCACCGAGGAAATTCAAATGCTCAAGATGACCCACCTGTCCAAGGTCTACCGCACCGAAGTGGTGGAAACCTACGCGCTGCGCGATTTCAACATCGACGTGAAGGAAGGCGAATTCGTCGCGGTGATGGGGCCGTCGGGCTCCGGCAAGACGACGTTCCTCACCATCGCCGGCCTGCTGGAAAGCTTCACCGGCGGCGAATACCTGCTGGACGGCGTCGACGTCAGCAACCTGGGCGACAACGCCCGCTCGAAGATCCGCAACGAGAAGATTGGCTTCGTGTTCCAGAGCTTCAACCTGATTCCCGACCTCAACGTGCACGACAACGTGGAAGTGCCGCTGCGCTATCGCGGCATGAAATCGGCCGAGCGCCAGCAGCGCATCCAGGACGCGCTGGAACGCGTGGGCCTGGCATCGCGCATGAAGCATTATCCGGCGGAGCTGTCGGGCGGCCAGCAACAGCGCGTCGCCATCGCGCGTGCGCTGGCCGGTTCGCCGCGCCTGCTGCTGGCGGACGAACCGACCGGCAACCTGGACACGCAGATGGCGCGCGGCGTGATGGAACTGCTTGAGGAAATCCATCGCGGCGGAGCGACCATCGTGATGGTCACCCACGACCCGGAGCTCGCCACGCGCGCGCAACGCAGTGTGCACGTGATCGATGGCCAGGCCGTGGACATTGCCGAGGAACCACGCTTCCACGCGCGCGGCGATCGTGCCGAGGCACACGCCGGCGCGTGAAGGTGTCGAGGGGGCCGGGGCCCATTGAACTCGAGGACTGCAACCATGATCCGCAAACTCATCGCCATCGTCGCCGCCATCGCGATCAACTGCGCGGTGCTCGCCTGGTTCCATGCATGGAGCTCCGCCGCGGTCGCGAGTGCGGCGGCGGCATCCGCACAAATGCCGACGGTCGTGACGCTGCCCGTCATCAACGTGCACCCGAGCGCCGAACAGATGCATCGGATGCGGCAAGCGTCCCGGACTTCCGCGCCTCCGCAGGCCGTCATCGGCGGCGCTGTCGCATGCCTGGTGATGCCGTACTACTCGTTCGCCACGCAGTGCGATTCAGCGAACAGCTGAGATTTCACCGGCGTCGAGGAGCATTTGATGTTTTTCCTTCTCCCGTCGGGAGAAGGTGGCCCGCAGGGCCGGATGAGGGTCCGGTTTACGCGGCTGGTTGCGCAAGAACAGAACCCTCACCCCCAGCGCTGCGCGCTCGCGCGAAGCGCGCCTCTCCCGGTGGGAGAGGGGAGTAAAGAGCGGAGTGAATGACGATGTTTGCCTATTACCTCGACCTCGCCCTGCGCAGCCTGAAGCGCAACAAGGCGCTTACCGCACTGATGATCCTGACGATCGGTTTCGGCGTGGCGGCGTCGATGACGACGTGGTCGGTGTTCCGCGCCGTCTCGGGTGACCCGATTCCGTGGAAGTCGTCGAAGCTCTACGTGCCGCAGATCGACGCCTGGGGGCCGGCGGTGCAGAAGAACAATCCCGATCCCGACAAGGGCCCGCCGGATGCGCTGACCTTCGGCGATGCGGTCGGCCTCATGCGCGACCATCGCGCGAAGCTGCAATCGGCGATGTACATGATCTCGCCGTCGGTGATACCCGCCGTGCCCGGCGAACATCCTGTCAACACCATGGGGCACGCCGTGTTCAGCGAATTCTTTCCGATGGTGGACGTGCCGTTCAAGTACGGCAGCGGCTGGAATGCCGCGGACGACGAACACCGTGCGCAGGTCGTGGTGATCAGCGGCAAGCTCAACCGCCAGGTGTTCGGCGGCGGCGACAGCGTCGGCAAAACACTCAACATCGAGGGTCGCGATTACCGCGTGGTCGGCGTGCTCGGCGACTGGGATCCCAAGCCGACTTTCTA
>DATEKI010000122.1:0-3119 GCA_035277545.1 Rhodanobacteraceae bacterium
TGCACGCGTACCGCGACCAGCGATTGACCGCGGCACGGGCCTTCGACGCACAGGCCGGCTTCGCGCAGCGCGAACGTTGCGCCATGCACGGCGCAGGTCAGCCTGGCATCCTTGACCAGGAACAGCCCCGGCGCGTAGTCCATGCGGCGACCCGCGTGCGGACACACGTTCAGCCATGCCTGCACGGAGTTGCCCTGGCGCGCCAGCAGCAGCGGCTCGCCTTCCGGATCGGGTGGATCCACGCCCAGCACGCCGCCATCGGGGATGTCCTCGAGGCGGCACAGGAACGGATCAGGCGCGGCGCTATCCATACGACTCCCGGCACTTGCATATGCAGCCGCCCGGCCGCATGGTGAGCACATCGTCGTCGGGAAAGTGCGGTCCTGCACTTTCCCGACACGCCGAGTCAGGTACACGCCCTGATTCGGCTTCGCCGGACCAGGCAATTGAATTGCCTGATCCACGACGGGCCATCCCTGGCCCGCCCTGATCCGGTGTTTTTCAACACCCGATCAGGTTCATTCTGCCACGTGGGCTCACGCCATGCGCGCACGCTTCATTTTTCCGGTGCTGCCACGCCACCCGCTGTTGCGTGCGTTGGTGGTCGTGGGTGCGACGATCGTGCTCGCGGCGCTGGTGGCCACCGGACTGGTGCTTGGCGCAATCGCGCTTGCGGCGGCTGCGCTGGTGCTGGCGGTGCGCCGGTGGTTTCCGCGCAGCGCGCCACGGACCGCCGACCCATCGATCATCGAAGGCGAATTCACCGTGGTCCCGCCGCGGCCGCGCGCGGGCTTGCCGCATCCGGAATGAGCCACCCGGTCGGATGACAAGAACCGGATGGCGGCGGCCCGCGGATCGCGCGACCATTCGTCCATGGACACCCAAGCCACCGAAACCATGACCCGCCGCGATCCGCTCGAACACGCACGCGAGTTGCTCGATCGCAGCGCGGAACAGCTGTCGCTGGACAAGCTCGCCGCCCAGGTCGGCTTGTCCGCCCCCTATCTGCAACGCAGCTTCCGCCGCCGCTTCGGCGTGTCGCCCGCCGAATACACGCGCGCGCACCGCTTCGCACACTTCAAGACCGCGTTGCGCGAAGGCGCCAACGTCACCGACGCGGTGTATTCCGCCGGCTTCGGCTCCACCAGCCGCGTGTACGAACACACCGACCGCCTGCTGGGCATGCCGCCCACGCGTTATCGCCAGGGCGGCGAAGGCGTCGCGATCCGCTACACCACGGCGCGCTCGCCGCTGGGACGCGTGCTGGTCGCGGCGACCGCGCGCGGCATTTGCGCGGTGGCGGTTGGCGATGATGACGAAAAACTGCTGGCCGAACTGCGCGCGGAATTCCCGCAAGCCGAACTGACCCGCGTCGACGCAGGCCGCGACGAATGGCTGGCAGTGGTGCTCGAACGCGTTGCCGCGGAAATGGCGGGTGACGCCGCGTCGCCACGCGATCGCAAACTGCCGCCGATCGATGTCACCGCCTCCGCGTTCCAGTGGCGCGTGTGGCAGGAACTGACGCGCATTCCCGCAGGCGAAACCCGCAGCTACGCCGACATCGCGCGCGCGATCGGTGAACCCGGTGCCGCGCGTGCCGTCGGCCACGCCTGCGGCAACAACAAACTCGCTTTCATCGTGCCGTGCCACCGCGTGGTGCGCGCGGACGGAACCCCGGGCGGCTGGCGCTGGGGCATCGCGCGCAAGCAAAAGCTGCTGGAAAGCGAAGCACGCACGGCTCCGCGAAACTGACGTGCTTTCCGGAAATCCCCCTTCACGGGAGGGGGATGTCAAGTCCAGGCGCTTCGGAAATCAGTGCTGCCAGCAGGTTGCCAGGCCCGCGGCATCGGAACTCGAGGTGTTGTAGTAACGCTGACCTGTTTGATCGATGCCGAGCACACCGCAGGTGGTATCGCGCGTCGACTGGATGCCTTGCGGTGTCGCGATGATCTTGAAGGTGCTCTGCGACAACGCAGGCGCCGCGGCGAACGTATAGGTGTAGTACTGGCCTGTCTCCGAAGTGGTCGAACAATTCTGCGTCGTCGGCCCGATCGTGTTCTTGACGGCCGACGTGTCCTGGTCGTAACGCAGGTTCGTGGTGTAGTAGCGCTCCATGTAGTTGGCGTACTGCAACAGGCACGCGGACGCCGCGGCACGCCGCGTCTTGGTGATGTAGCTGATGTAGCTGGGATAGGCGATCGCCGACAGGATCGCGATGATCGCCACCACGATCATCAGTTCGATGAGGGTGAAGCCGCGGCTGCGGACCACCCTTCCCATTGCACCGGGCACCTTGCGCCCCTGCTTCGCTGAAGGCATCGTCATTCCCCTGTTCATGCTCATGTTCACGGGTTCACCAGTTCACGCCAGGACACCCGGGCCGGATTGTCGTTGGACGGCGGGTTCGTCGGGATCAGCACGGCGCCACCGGTGACGGTCTGGGTCACCAGGTAATTCTTGCCGCCGTACTGGACCGACGTGGGCGTACCCACGCCGCTCAACTTGGTGCCACCCACCGTGGAACTGCCGCCACCGAAACCGCCGCCCTGGTCGGCAAAGAAGTTTTCCGCAAAGCCACCACCGGATGCCGGATCGAACGCCATGGTCCAGCCGCTCTGCAGGTTCGGGTTGCACTGGGCCGCCGAAATCTGGGGTGGAATCGCGGTATTCACGACCACCGCGCCCTGGATGAAGGCCGGGTTGTAGATGGCCTGCTCACCCTGGTTGGCGAACTGCCCGGTGGCCTGACCCGGGTCCGGCATGTCGAACATCCAGCCGTACTGACTCATGGTGTTGCCTTGCTTTGTGCATTGGTCGGTCTGCGCGTCGCCTTGCCAGCACACCACTTGTGTGTTGGAAAGGTACCGATGCGTGGTATCGCTTGCGCTGGGTGGAGCCACCAGCGTTTGCGCCAGCAGGCTGGAGCGGGTGATGCTGCCACTGCTCAGTGATGCGTATTTGACGTTGGACAGACCGTCCCATGTGCTCATGTCCCAGTCCCAGATGCCATAGAACGTCTGGGCGGTACTCGTGGATGAAGTGCCCTTGGCGTACTGGACACCCGTCGTAGCGGTCGGCTGTGTCTGCTGGCCGGTGCCGAAGTACAGCATGGCGCGCGT
>DATEKI010000123.1:0-5650 GCA_035277545.1 Rhodanobacteraceae bacterium
ATCGGCACGCTGGTCGGCGGCATGGCCTGAGCCGCTGCTCCGCGGTCCCGGCGCGGATATCCATCGCAGCGCATTGACGGTACGCGCGCGGGCGCAAATGAATACCCAGCCCGACGCGCAGGCTCGACAGGACCAGTGCGCTGACGCGCACGGGCGCGTTTGCACGGCGTCCCGCCGAATCCACCATACTTTGCGGCAGCCACGCGTGGCCACGCACGCTTATAATCGGCCGTTTCCATTGAAGTGGCGGACCTGCGCGATGAGCACGACCGACATCAAGAACGATGCCCAGGATCGCATGGGCAAGAGCATCGAGGCGTTGCGCCACGAGTTGTCGCACCTGCGCACCGGCCGTGCCAGCACCGCGCTGGTGGAAGGTATCAAGGTGAACTATTACGGCTCGGACGTGCCGATCAACCAGGTTGCCTCGGTGGCGGTTTCCGACTCGCGTTCACTGACCATCACGCCCTATGAAAAACAGATGGTCGCCGCGATCGAGAAGGCTATCATGGCGTCCGATCTCGGCGTCACCCCGACCACCGCGGGCACCACCATCCGCCTGAACATGCCGCCGCTCACCGAGGAGCGCCGCAAGGAATTGGCCAAGCACGTCGGACACGCGGGCGAGAACGCCAAAGTGGCCGTCCGCAACATTCGCCGCGACGGATTGCAGCAGATCAAGAACCTGCTCAAGGACAAGCAGATCAGTGAAGACGACGACCGCCGCGCACAGGACGAGATGCAGAAGCTGACCGACCGCTTCATCAGGGAAGTCGATGCGGCGGTGCACGCCAAGGAACAGGAACTGCTGGCGATCTGACCAGCACGCCGATGCGAGCCAAGGCCCCTGATATGCCGCACGCGAAAGCCGTCGGCACCGCCAGCCCCGTGCAGGCCGTCGCGGTTGCCGCACCTGCGCAACCCGAACGGAACGGTGCCAACCCGCGCCCCTCCCGCGCCGGCGTGCCGCACCACATCGCGATCGTGATGGACGGCAACGGGCGCTGGGCGCGCCGCCGCGGACAGCCGCGCAGCTTCGGCCATCGTGCGGGACAGAAAGCGGTGCGCACCACCGTGGGCTGGTGCCTGCGCAACGGCATTGGCGTGCTGACGCTGTTTGCTTTTTCTTCGGAAAACTGGAAGCGCCCGCGAAACGAGGTCGGTGCGCTGATGGACCTGTTCCTGAAGGCGCTCGACAAGGAAATCGACGAACTGCACAAGAACGAAGTGCGCGTGCGCTTCGTCGGCGATCTGTCTGCGTTTTCGGAGGCTCTGCACACGCGCATGCAGGACGCGGCCATCCGGACCACCGGCAATTCGCGGCTCGTCCTCAACATCTGCGTCAGCTACGGCGGCCGCTGGGACACCGTGCAGGCCGCGCGCCGCGCCGCCGAAGCGGTGGCACGCGGTGAACTTGACCCCGCGACAATCGACGAGCATACCCTGGCGCCGTATTTTTGCCTGGCCGACCTGCCGCCGCCCGATTTTTTCATCCGCACGGGTGGCGAGCGCCGCATCAGCAATTTCCTGCTTTGGCAACTCGCGTACACTGAGTTGTACTTCACCGAGACCCTGTGGCCCGACGTGGATGATGCCGAGCTCGACCGTGCCCTCGATGATTACGCGCGTCGCGAACGACGTTTCGGTTGCACTCCCGTTCCAGCCGTGCGCGCGGTCTAGGGACGAGACCGGCCCATGCTGAAACAGCGCGTCATCACCGCCATCGTTCTTGCGCCACTGATCGTTGCCCTGATCTTCTTCACGAGGGCAGCGGTGTTCGCCACCTTGTTGGGACTGATCTTCCTGCTCGGCATGTGGGAATGGACGCGCATGGCCGGTGTGCATGGACGTCCCTTGCGCGCCGCACTTCTGCTGGGTTACGCGATCCTGTTTGCCCTGTTTTGGCACGTCTGCAAGACGCCATGGTGGTGGTTGCCGGTGCTCGCGGGCCTCGTGTGGTGGTTGCTGGCGCTGGCGTGGCTCGCGCACCATCGATTCGGCAGCGAACCGACGCCAGGACACGCCGCGCTCAAGTTGCTGACAGGCGCGATGGTCGTGGTGCCGGCGTGGTGTGCCGTGGTGGTGATGCACGGCGACATGGCCGAACCGCATGCGGGGCGCGGTCACTGGTGGGTGGTGTTTTTTGCCTGCATCGTGTTCGCAGCCGACATCGGCGCGTTCACCGCAGGCCGCCGCTGGGGCCGCACCAAGCTCGCGCCCGCGATAAGCCCCGGCAAGACGCGCGAGGGCGTGTACGGTGCGCTGGTGTGCTCGGGCATCGTCGGTTTCGTCGGGGGCGTGCTGTTGAAGGTGCCTGTCGACCGGCTGCCAACGATCGTGGCGCTGGCGCTGTTGACCGTACTGTTCTCGATCATCGGCGACCTGTTCGAAAGCCTGATCAAGCGCCATGCGGGCGTGAAGGATTCCGGCGCCCTGTTCCCGGGTCACGGCGGCGTGTTCGACCGCATGGATTCGATCGTCGCGGCCTTGCCGGTCTTCGTGCTGGGGAAATTCCTGCTCGGGCTGTAGGGCGGGTTTCAACTAGCCCTGCGGCAGCTGCCTTGCAGGAACCTGCGTGCAGGCGAGCCATCACCCGGGAACCGCCGGCTGGAACTCGCCGCGCTCCGCGCGGTCGATGAACCATTGCGCTTCCTGAACCGAAACAATGGCCTTTCAGGCGGGTTGGCTTATGATGAAGACCGGCAGCATCGATCGCACGCATGGGTGACTTCACCAACATTCTCGGTTCCGCCTGGTGGATGATCGTCACCCTGGGCATCCTGGTGACGTTCCACGAGTTCGGGCACTTCTGGGTCGCGCGCCGTTGCGGCGTGAAGGTGCTGCGTTTCTCGGTGGGTTTCGGCAAGCCGGTCAAGTCCTGGTACGGCAAGGACGGCACCGAGTACTGCGTCGCATGGATCCCCCTGGGCGGCTACGTGAAGATGCTGGACGCGCGCGAAGGCGACGTCGACCCAGCGGATCTCCCGCGCGAATTCACGGGCAAGCCGATCTGGCAGCGCATCCTGATCGTGCTGGCCGGACCGGCATTCAACCTGATCTTCGCGGTGGCGGCGTTCTGGGCAATGCTGGTGATCGGCAAGCCCGATTTCCAGCCACTGGTCGGCGACGTCACCCACATTGCCGCGCAGGCCGGCGTCCAGCGCGGCGATCGCGTGTTGAGCGTCAACGGCCTGGCGATTTCCAACTGGACCGACCTCGGCCTCGCATTGAACAACGCCGCGCAGGCCCGCCAACCGGTGCCGGTGAAGGTGCGCACGCCGAAGGGCGCGGTCGAAACGCACGTGCTGCAGTTCGAAAAACTGCCGCCGCATCCCAGCGACCAGACCCTGTTCGACCAGATCGGCATGACGCCGCTGCAGCACGATCTGCCCGCGGTGGTGGGCAAGGTCGTCCCCGGCAGCGCCGCGCAAGCCGCCGGCCTGCAAGCGGGCGACAGGATCCTGAGCGTCGACGGCACGCTGATCGCGGACTGGAACCAGTTGACCAGCACGACCCGCAAACTGGCCAGGCCCGACCACGCGCTCGCACTGGTGGTCGAGCGTGCGGGCCAGCACATATCCATCGGCGTGCAGCCGCGCCTCACCGCCGAACCGGATGGCAGCAAAGCCTGGGCGATGGGCATCTATGTCCAGCCCGGGACCGCCAAATACGACACCGTGCTGCGCCGCGGCCCACTGGCCGCCATTCCGGATGCGTTCGCGCAGACATGGGACTTCACCGCGACCACGGTGAGGATGCTGGGCCACATGCTGACGGGCTCGGCCGCGCTGTCCAACCTGTCCGGTCCGATTTCCATCGCGCAGTACGCGCAGACCTCGGCCGAGATGGGGCCTGCGTGGTTCCTGTATTTCCTCGGCATCATCTCGCTCAGCCTCGGCATCATGAACCTGCTGCCCATTCCCATCCTGGACGGCGGCCACCTGCTCTATTACCTGATCGAACTGGCCAAGGGCAGCCCGCTGTCCGACCGTGCGATGGCGGCGGGCCAGTACATGGGCATGGCCTTGCTGGTGATGCTGATGGGCCTGGCGTTCTACAACGACATCCTGCGGATTTTCCAGTGAACGCAATCTTCCCGCGCAATGGCCCGGGCCATGGGCGCGTGCGCGGTGCCACTTGACCGCTTCGCTTTCCCGGGCGCGGCTGCGCCTGTACGATGCACGGTTTGCGCTACACCTCCTTGAGTTCCGGAATCGACGATGAAACGAGTCGCCGCACTGATCCTGTTCGCCGCCCTGTCCGCCCCGATGGCGGCGTACGCGTTCCAGCCCTTCACCGTCAGCGACATCCGCATCGAGGGCCTGCAACGCATCGCCGCCGGCACCGTGCTGAGCTATCTCCCGATCGAGCCCGGCCAGACGATGACCGACGCCACCGCGCAGAAGGCCATCAAGGCATTGTTCAAGACCGGCTTCTTCAACGACGTGGAACTGGAACAGCAAGGCTCGATCCTGATCGTCAAGGTGCAGGAGCGCCCTTCCATCGCCAGCCTCACCGTGCATGGCAACAAGGACATCAAGTCCGACCAGTTGCTGAAGGGTTTGAAGTCCGCCGGCCTCGCCGAAGGTCAGACTTTCGACCGGCTGACGCTCGACCAGGTCCAGCAGCAACTGGTCTCGCAGTACAACGACCGCGGCAAGTACAACGTCGAGATCCAGCCGCACGTCACCAACCTCGATCGCAACCGCGTCGCGATCGACATCGAGATCCATGAAGGCAAGGCGGCCAAGATCCAGGAAATCAACATCGTCGGCAACCGTGCGTTCACCGACAGCGAAATCCGCAACGACTGGGAATCGGGCACGCCGAACTGGACGTCGTGGTACTCCAACAACGACCAGTACTCGCGCGAGAAGCTCTCGGGCGACCTGACCAAGCTGTCCTCGTACTACCTCGACCGCGGCTACGCCGATTTCAACATCAATTCGGCGCAGGTCACGATCAGTCCCGACAAGCGCAACATCTACATCGCCGCCGGCATCCACGAAGGCGACATCTTCAAGATTTCCGACATCCACCTGCTCGGCACGCTGGTGCTCCCCGAGGATGCTCTGCGCAAGGTGTTGCGCATCGAACCGGGCGAGGTGTTCGACCGCCACAGCATCGAACTCTCGGCGGACGCCATCACGGACGTGCTGTCGAACATCGGCTACGCGTTCGCCAGGGTGTCGCCGGTTCCGAAGGTGGACGAGCAAAACCACACCGTCGACCTCACCTTCTACGTGGAACCCGGCCCGCGCGTCTACGTGCGCCGGATCAACTTCAAGGGCAACACCCGCACCCAGGACCAGGTGCTGCGCCGCGAAATGCGCCAGTTCGAGGGCGCATGGTATTCGCAGGCCGCGATCGACCGCTCCAAGGTGCGCCTGCAGCGCCTCGGGTATTTCAGTGACGTCAACGTCGACACCGTGAAGGTGCCTGGCACGACCGACGAGGTTGATCTCAACGTCAAGGTCAAGGAGGAATCGTCGGGCCAGTTCCAGTTCGGCGTGGGTTATTCGCAGGTGTCGGGCATCATCCTCTCGACCTCGATTTCCAACAACAACTTCCTCGGCAGCGGCAACACCGTGTCGGCGACGTTCTCCAAGAGCCTGTTCCTGAAGCAGTACCAGGTGTCGTTCTTCGACCC
>DATEKI010000124.1:0-2271 GCA_035277545.1 Rhodanobacteraceae bacterium
CGCATCCATCACATGCACGCGGCAACGCGACAGCAACGCCGAATTCAGTTCGAACGAGGGGTTCTCCGTCGTCGCACCCACGAACACGATCACGCCGCGCTCGATGTGCGGCAGGAACGCGTCCTGCTGGGCCTTGTTGAAACGGTGCACCTCGTCCACGAACAGTACGCTGCGCCGGCCCTGTGCGTGCAACGCTTCGGCTTCCGCCAACGCCTTGCGCACGTCGGCGAGTCCGGACAGCACAGCCGAGATCGCCTGGAAATGCGCGTCGGCGTACTGCGCGACCAGCAGCGCCAGCGTGGTCTTGCCGCAGCCGGGCGGCCCCCACAGCACCATCGAATGTACGCTGCCGGCTTCCAGTGCGCGCCGCAGCGCGCTGCCCTTCCCGACCAGGCGATCCTGTCCGACGATTTCATCCAGGGTGCGCGGACGCATGCGCTCCGCGAGCGGTTTCAGCGCGTCGGACTCGGGAAAAAGCGCGGGCGACCGGGTAATGGGCGTGTGGCGAGGCATCGGCTCATCCTAGAGGATACCGATGCCGGAGCGAGGTCCGTCGGGGCTCAGCGGTGGATCGCGGGTCGACCGGATGAAGCTGGTGCGCCCGCGGATGCCTCCCCCACCACGTCGGTCCCCTTGGGCGGCACGAAGGTGAACGTCTCGGCCGGAAGTCGTGGATTGCGCTCCCAGCCGGAGAACGCGATTTCGGTGCGGTTGCCCAGCGTGTCCTTGAACACCATCCGGCGTGGGCCGGAGGTATCGAAACCGATCTCGGCGTATTCGAATTGCGGATCCTTGCTGCGCGAAACCAGCCGCAGCCATTCGAGGCCGTCACGCGTGCCGGCGTCGGCCGCCTTGAACTCGGTGTCGAGTTGCGACAGGTCGGTCAGCACGGTCAGCGGACTGTGCGCCTCCTCGGCGCCCTGGTCGCGCACCGTCACCTGCTGCAGGTCCGGCTCATACACCCAGACCTTCTTGCCATCGGCGACGATCAACTGCTGGTAGGGATCGGACACCTGCCAGCGGAACAGGCGCGGCGCCTGCAGCGCAAGCATGCCGTGGCTGGAACCGGTGATGTTGCCGTGCGCGTCGTACACCGTCTGGCTGAAGTTGCCGCGCAGCGAGTGCAGGCCGTTGGCGAATGCATCCAACCGCGCACGTGCGCCGGTGGCCGCACATGCGGCGGTTGCGACCAGAGAAAAAGCAACGAATACGATCCACTTGCGCATGGCAGGTTCCTTTGCAAACGAAAGCACGCGCGCATTTTGCGCAGCATGCGTGAACGGGTCGTTATCAATGGGAAGGAGGCGGGGGGGCAATGACTTCCCTCTGTCCATTGTGTTGCGGCGCCGTCACCACGCCTTCCTGTTCCATCTGCTCGATCAGGCGCGCGGCGCGGTTGTAGCCGATGCGCAGGTGCCGCTGCACGCCCGAAATCGATGCGCGCCGGCTGGAGGTCACGATCTGCACGGCCTTGTCGTACAGCGCATTGTCGTCGCCCGAGCTTTCTTCTTCCGGCAAACCGGATTCGTTGATGACCTTGCCGTCACCGAGCGCCTGCACTTCTTCCAGTACGCCATCGATGTAACTCGGTTCGCCCTGCGTGCGCAGCCATTCCACGACCTTGTGCACGTCGTCGTCGCCCACGAACGCGCCGTGCACGCGTTCCGGGGTCGCGGTGCCTGGCGGCAGGTACAACATGTCGCCGTTGCCCAGCAGCGTTTCCGCACCGGACTGGTCGAGGATGGTGCGCGAGTCGATCTTGGATGAAACCTGGAAGGCGATACGGGTCGGGATGTTGGCCTTGATCAGGCCCGTGATCACGTCCACCGACGGCCGTTGCGTCGCGAGGATCAGGTGCACGCCCGCGGCGCGCGCCTTCTGCGCCAGGCGCGCGATCAGCTCTTCGACCTTCTTGCCGACGATCATCATCATGTCGGCGAACTCGTCGATGATCACGACGATGAACGGCAGTGGCTCCAGCGGCTGGGCCTTGTCTTCCGGTGCGTCCGGATTGGCCTTGAACAACGGATCAGGCAGCGGCTGGCCCGCGGCTTCGGCGTCGCGCACCTTCTTGTTGAAGCCGGCGAGGTTGCGCACGCCCACCGCCGCCATCAGCTTGTAGCGGCGTTCCATCTCCGCGACGCACCAGCGCAGCGCGTTCGCGGCTTCCTTCATGTCGGTGACGACCGGCGCGAGCAGATGCGGAATGCGGTCGTACACCGACAGCTCCAGCATCTTGGGGTCGATCATGATCATGCGTACGTCGGCGGG
>DATEKI010000125.1:0-4157 GCA_035277545.1 Rhodanobacteraceae bacterium
CCAACCCTACGAACCGGTCTGGCACGCGATGCAGGCCTTCACCGATGCGCGCGGGCCGGACACGCCGGACGAGCTCTGGCTGGTCGAGCACGACCCGGTATTCACGCTGGGCCAGGCCGGCAAGCCGGAACACGTACTGGCGGCGGGCGACATCCCGGTGATCCACGTCGATCGCGGCGGCCAAGTGACGTACCACGGCCCCGGACAAATCGTCGCGTATCCCCTGCTGGACCTGCGGCGGCTGAAGCTCGGCGTGCGCGACCTGGTGCACCGGATCGAACAATCCCTCATCGACACCCTGGCCGAGTGGAACATCGTGGCCGCGCGCCGCGAAGGCGCCCCCGGCGTGTACGTGGGCGAAGCCAAGATCGCGGCGCTGGGCCTGCGGGTGCGCCACGGCTGCACGTTCCACGGGCTCGCATTCAACGTCGCGATGGACCTGGAACCCTTCCACCGCATCAATCCCTGTGGTTACGCGGGCCTCCAGGTGGCGCAGATGCTAGACTTGGGCGGCCCGTCGCGGCTTGCCGACGTCGAGGAAGTGCTGATTGCCGAGCTTGGCCGACAATTCGGATTGTCGCCGCAGGACGCGGAATCCGTGCTGCCCCGTGCCGCCGCGTGACTTGCGGCCATATCCGGCGATCACGATTTCCGATACTTTAATGACGGGCCGCGCCCAGACGGGCCTTTTCCGCCTGCACCCCGCGCCCGCACGCGCCAGCGAACGGCTGGCGCATTTTTCATCTTTGTCCGCGCCTCGAGCGCAAACGGCCGCACCGTTGCGGCCGCCCAAGGAAAGTCCATGTTGCAGCGTGCTTTTGTTGTCCTGACCGCCCTCCTGATTTCATTCTGCGTGTTTTCGTTCGGCGCGCAAGCGAAAGGCGCCGCGCCCGCGGCAGCCGCCTGTCCCGCTTCGTCATCCAGCGTACTGTCGGCGCCACTCGCGAAATACAAGATGACGCCCGCGCCGGTGTTGAAGCCGACCGCGGCGCAAGGCCAGGCCGCGGTCCTCGCGGCGCGCCTGCTGACGCGCTTCCAGTACGAAGCGCTGCCGCTCGACGATGCGATGTCGCAGAAGATCTTCGACGCCTACTTCAAGGCGCTCGACGGCAGCAAGCTGTTCTTCACGCAACAGGACCTCGACCAGTTCGCGCCCGACCGCACCAAGCTCGACGACGCGATCTGGAATGGCGACATGTCGATTCCGTTCGCGATCTTCAACCTCTACGAAAAGCGCGCTGGCGAGCGCACGGCGTACGCGCTGGCGCTGCTGAAGAAGGGCTTCAATCCCGACACCAACGAAACCTACACGTTCGACCGCGACAAGGCGTCGTGGGCCGCGAACACGGCCGCGCTCGACAAGCTGTGGCAGGGGCGCGTGGAGAACGACTGGATCCGCCTGAAGCTCGCGGGCAAGGACGACGCCGAGATCCGCAAGACGCTGTCGCGCCGCTACGAGAACTACCTCGACCGCGTGCACCAGCTCGACAGCGAGGACGTGTTCCAGACCTTCATGAATGCGTATGCGATGGCGATCGACCCGCATACCAATTATTTCGGTCCGCGCGCCAGCCAGAACTTCGACATCACCATGAAACTGTCGCTGGAAGGCATCGGCGCGGTGCTGCAGGAACACGACGAATACACCGTGATCCGCGAAATCGTCCCGGGCGGTCCGGCCGCGAAATCCAACAAGCTCGAAGTCGGCGACAAGATCGTCGGTGTCGGCCAGGGCGAATGCGGCGCGATCGTCGACACGATCGGTTGGCGCATCGACGACGTGGTCGCGAAGATCCGCGGCGCGAAGGGCACAGTGGTGCGCCTTGAAATCCTGCCCGCCGAGGGTGGTCCGGATGCCAAGCCCAAGCTCATCACGCTGGTGCGCGCCAAGGTCACCATCGCCGACCAGGCCGCGAAGAAGAAGGTCATCGACGTCAAGGAGGGCGATCGCACCGTGAAGGTCGGCGTGATCGACCTGCCGAGCTTCTATGAAGACTTCGACGCGCGCCGCCGCGGCGATCCCGACTACCGCAGCGCCTCGCGCGACGTCGCCAGGCTGCTGGGCGAACTCAAGCAGGAAAAGGTCTCTGCGGTGATCGTGGACCTGCGCGACAACGGCGGCGGTTCGCTGAGCGAAGCGGTGAACCTCACCGGCCTGTTCATCGGCAAGGGCCCGGTGGTGCAGGTGCGCGACAGCCGTGGCCAGGTCGACGAGCAGGATTCCGACGAGAAGATGCTGTGGACCGGCCCGATGGCGGTGCTGGTGAACCGCGGCTCGGCTTCGGCCAGCGAGATCTTCACCGCCGCGATCCAGGATTACGGCCGCGGCCTGATCATCGGCGAGCAGACCTTCGGCAAGGGCACGGTGCAGACCCTCACCAGCCTCGACCAGCTGGCGATGAACACCAAGCCGACCTTCGGCGAACTCAAGATGACGGTCGACGAGTTCTTCCGCGTCAACGGTGATTCCACGCAGTTGCACGGCGTCACGCCGAACATCCTGTTCCCGCATTCGATCGGCTACAAGGATTACGGCGAGTCGAGCTACCCGAACGCGTTGAAGTGGACGCACATCGATCCCGCCGCCTACACGCCGGTCGCCAACCAGCAGCCGCTGGTCGCGCCGTTGACCGCGGCGCACGACGCGCGTGCGAAGACCGATCCCGCGTGGCAGCTGCTGCTGGACGAGCTGGCCGCCGCGCGCAAGCTGCACGACCAGAAAACGGTGTCGCTCAACTACAAGGTACGCGAGACCGAGCGCAAGCAGCAGGAAGAACAGGACGCCGCATTCAAGAAGCGCCGCGAGGCGCTGGGCGACGTGTCGGGCGTGAACCTGCAGCTCGACAACGGCTTGAGCCCCGGCGAACAGAACGTCAAGGCGTCGGTGGCGCGCGAGAAGGCCGCCAAGGAAGCCAAGGACATCGAGCTGGACGAGGCCGCGCACGTCATGGCCGACGAGGTCGCGATGCTGGGCAAGGATCCCAGGCTCGCCCAGCAGGTGTTGCCGAAGCAGGCCTTCACCAAGCCGGTGTCCATCGCGACATCGGCACCGGCCGCGACGCCGGCTTCAACTTCGGCGCCTGCATCGACCCCCGTGCCTGCCAGCGGCGGCAGTACGCACTGAACGACCGCGCGCTGCCCCGCGAGGAGGCAGCGCCGCATGCCGGACGCATTCAGGATCGCGGCTGGCGGATGCCGGCACGTTCGCGTAGCCTTGGCCCCGCATCCACGACCGAGGAAACCCGCGCATGCGCATCACGCTTGTTGTGATTGGAATCATCCTGCTGGGGCTTGGCGTCTGGGTCGCGCTCGGCGACGCGCACTACAACGACAACAGCACCAAGGCGCAATTCGGTCCCATCAAGGTCGAAGCATCGACGCAAAAACAGGTGCCTGCCGGCATCGGTTACGCCGGCATCGTCATCGGTGGCGTGCTGATCCTGGCCGGCGCGCTGAAGAAGTGATCGAAGCCGCGCGCGGCCTTCCCGGCCGCGCGTATCGCATCAAAGGCGCTCCGCTTTTGACGTCATTCCCGCGCAAGCGGGACTGCGTAGGCAGGACGCCGAAGCGAACAACGGCGAAGTCGTTGGCCTGAAAGGCGCGCGGCGGGGAGCCGCGCGTAATCCAAATATTCCAATGGATGCCCGCTTTCCTCGCTCCTCGAAGCGCGGCCATCCATGGCCGATCCCTGCGTCGCGGGCATGACGCCATCGAGTTTGTTCCACGCATCCTGTGGCGGCTGCTAAAGCCCGAGCTTGCTCGCGAGCCCCGACAGCTGGCTCAAATCGAAGCCACTGCCGCCGCCCGCCGGGACCTGTCCATTCGGCGTCAGGTGATTGACCACGTCCGGCAAATGCTGCGCGAGCTGGCCCAGCACCTGGGACGGATCAACGCCCAGCTTCTGCGCCATGTCCTGCACGTGCTGGCCCGCGGCGGTGCCCTGCAGCGCTTGCCCGAGCTGCTGGCCGCTCACCGGCTGGTTGGCGCCATTGCCCACCCACGAATTGACCACACCGCCCAGGCCACCCTGTTGCAGCGTCGAAACCAGGCCCCCGATGCCACCGGATTTCTGGATCAACCCGCCGATCGCGTCCAATGCGGGATTGCCGCTGGTCGCACCCTGTCCGCCCGCCAGACCCTTCAACGTATCGAGAAAT
>DATEKI010000126.1:0-4824 GCA_035277545.1 Rhodanobacteraceae bacterium
CCAGTGAACGGGACTCGAACCAATTCATTTCTCACCTTTCCATCCTGTCGCCAATGCATAGACCTCGCGTGATCGCGCCCGCGACGCCTTGGGCTTGCGCAGTGTCACCCGCGCAAAGCCCGCACGCAAGTCGCGGACGTACTCGTCGAAGCCGCGGCCCTGGAAGAGCTTGACCAGCAAGGAACCTCCGGGTTTCAAACACTTGGACGCGAATTCTGCCGCCAGTTCCACCAGATGCATCGTGCGCGCCTGATCCGCCACTTCTATACCGCTGATATTGGGCGCCATGTCCGACAGCACAAGGTCCACCGGGGCGCCGTCCAGCTTGGCCACCAGGGCGTCCAGGACGGCGTCCTCGCGGAAATCGCCCTGGATGAATTCGACGCCGCCGATGCCCTGCATCGGAAGGATGTCCAGCGCGAACACGCGCCCGTCGTCACCCAGCCGCTGGCGGACCAGTTGCGACCAGCCGCCCGGTGCCGCGCCCAGGTCCACCACCACCATGCCGGGTTTCAGCAGCTTGTCGCGGTCGAGCAGTTCGTCCAGCTTGAACGCGGCGCGCGAACGGAAGCCCTCGGCCTGCGCCCGCTTCACGAATTCGTCGCCGAAGTGCTCCTTCAACCAGCGCGCGCTGCTTTTGCTTCTCGGCACTGAGCTTTTCCATGGGCGGGGCAATCCGCCGCCCGATCGAATCGATGGCCCATGATACCCTGACAGGTCTTCCAGACCCGCTCCCTGGCTTGACGCATGGCCCTGACGTCCTCGCAAATCCGTTACCTGCGCGGTCTCGCGCACCCGCTGAAGCCGGTGCTGCTGATGGGCGGCAAAGGCGTCACCGCGGGCGTCCTGAAGGAATTGGAACAGGCGCTGGACGACCACGAACTGATCAAGGTCAGGTTGAGTGGCGGTGACCGCGACGCGCGCGCAGCCGACCTCGTCAGGCTGGTCGAATCAAGCCACGCCGAAGCCGTGCAGACCATAGGGCATATCGCGGTGCTGTACCGGCGCAATGACGAGAAGCCGCAGATCGCGCTGCCGAAGTGACCCACGTTGGAACTGAACCTCGAACGCCCGCGTGACTACCTGTTCGTGCGCCGTGCCGACGCGCGCACGATCGTCATCGTCGACCGCCCGTTCTCCGCCAGCATCATCCTGACCCGCGGCAAGGTCATCGATGATTGGGGTGTTGCCGACGTGGCGGCGATGACGCCCGAACACGCTGAACCCATCCTCGCGCTTCAACCCGACGTGGTGCTGCTCGGCACCGGCGCGCATCAGCGGTTCCCGTCGCAGGCGGTGTTGGCCGCGTTCCTGCAACGCGGCGTCGGCGTGGAAGTCATGGACAACGCCGCCGCCGCGCGGACGTGGGACATCCTGGCCAGCGAAGGCCGCAACGTCGTTGCGGCGTTCATCCTGTGCGATCGCCCCTGATCTCTGCTTCGCCGGAGCCTGCGACAGAATTGCTCCAGTAAACAGCCATCCATGGCCAGTCGCTCGGTCGGGCGCGCGATGCCACCGGCATCGCGTAAGCGCCTGCCCTCGCCCCGACTTTCAGCAACAGCCGCTCCGAACCAGCGGCGATGCAGCTCGTCCGCAAGATCACCGCGACGGCAGATAGCCCAGCGGATCGACGGGTTTGCCGTCCTTGCGGATCTCGAAGTGAAGTTCCACGCGCGGCGCACCCGACGCGCCCATCAGCGCGATTTCCTGCCCGGCGCCGACGCGTTCGCCTTCCTTCACCAGCCGCTTGCTGTTGTGGCCGTAAGCGGACAGGAAAGTATCGTTGTGTTTGATGATGATCAGCTCGCCGTAGCCGATCAAGCCGTTGCCGCTGTACACGACGGTGCCTGACGCCGCCGCACGCACCGGGTCACCCATGTTGCCCGCGATGTTGACCCCGGCTCCGTCACCGCCACCGCCGGCCTGGAATCCACCGATCACCTTGCCGCTCGCCGGCCACTGCCAGGTGATGCCGCCAGCGTTGCGGGTCGCACCGGGCGCGGGCGTGGGCACCGGGGGTTGTGCGGCCGGGGGCTGGGCAACCGGCTGTGGAATCGCGGCAGCCGTCGTCGCCGGGGGAACGGATGGGACGGGCACCGTCGCGACCGATTCCGACTCCGTGGGCGCGACGCCGTTTCCGGTCATGGCCTGCGAGGTAACCGGTCCGAACACGGGGGCGGAAGGCTGGCTCGCGGCCGGCGCCTGCGTCACCGGTTGTGCCGCCACCGGGGCAGGCGCGGGCACGGCGCTGTTCGCCACCGCAGCGCCGGCGGTGATGCTTTCCGACAACGATTTGAGTTTCAGCACCTGCCCCGGATGGATCACGTAGGGCGGCGGAATGTTGTTCAACGCCGCCAACTGGCGCACGTCCATGCCATGCGCGAAGGCGATGCTGTACATGGTGTCGCCGCGTGCCACGGTGTAGCCGGACGCGCCGACCGTCCCGTTGGCATGGCCGCCAATACCGTATGTCTGCACGCCGCTGCTGCTCGCGGCGGGCGGCGCGGCGGTCGTCGCGGTCGCGGGCGGAGGGTTGCTGCCGCCGAAGGAATAATTGGCCACCGGCGCCGGATTCGATGCGCATCCCGCCAACAAGGCCAAGGAGGCGACAAGCGCCGGGAACGGTTTCGACAACTTCAGTGCGAACATGATGCGCGCAAGGATACCCGAGCCGCGGCTGCGCGCGTACCCCGCGGACATGCACGCAAGACCCGCAGCCGGAAGCAACGCCCCGCCCGGGACTCAGGCCGCACGTTCGCGGAAACGGTCCGTCGCACCAACCAGTTCGTGCGTATTGCCCGGCTCGAACGCCGAGTGGCCCGCATCGGCCACGATGCGCAGGTCGACACCCTGCCACGCGCGATGCAGGTCCCACGCACTGCGGATCGGGCACACGACGTCATAGCGGCCCTGCACGATCACCGCCGGGATGCCTTGCAGGCGATGCGCGTCGCGCAGCAACTGGTCGTCGTGATCGAAGAAGCCGCGGTTGACAAAGTAGTGGTTTTCGATGCCGGCGAACGCCAGCGCGAATTCGTCGCCGGCACTGGCCGCGATGTAGCCGTCGTTCTGGAACAGGAAGCTGGTCGAGGCCTCCCACACGGACCAGGCGCGCGCGGCGGCGAGCCGCGTCGCGGCATCCGCGGAAGTCAGGCGCTTGTGGTAGGCCATGATCAGGTCGCCGTGTTCGGCTTCCGGTATCGCCGCGAGGTAGTTCTCCCACGCGTCCGGATACAGCATGTCGCAGCCTTTCTGGTAGAACCATTCCAGTTCCGCGCGCCGCAACATGAAGATGCCCCGCAGCACCAATTCGGTGACGCGTTCGGGATGTTTTTCCGCGTAGGCCAGCGCCAGCGTCGAGCCCCACGATCCTCCGAACACCTGCCAACGTTCGATGCGCAGGTGTTCGCGCAGCCGCTCGATGTCGGCGACCAGATCCCACGTGGTGTTCTCGCGCAATTCGGCATGCGGCGTGGAACGCCCGCAACCCCGCTGGTCGAACAACACGATGCGATAGACCCTGGGATCGAAGAACCTGCGGCACTTGGCGTTGCAGCCGGCGCCGGGGCCGCCGTGCAGGAACACCGCCGGCTTGCCGTGCGGATTGCCGCACTGTTCGTAATACAGCGTGTGCAGGTTCGACACGCGCAGCATGCCGCTGTCGAACGGCTCGATCTCGGGATACAGCCCGCGGCGGTTGCTGGGCATGTCCATTCGTGGCATTTCGCTGGAAGATTGAATCCCGTTAGCCTACCACCTCACTCCGCGGACGCATCGGCCCATGAAGACATCGTTTCCCAAGAAGGACATCAGGATCGTGTTGCTGGAGGGCATCCATCCCAGTGCAACGGAAGCCCTCCACGCCGCCGGCTACAGCCAGATCGAGCACCATGAAAAAGCGCTGCCGCGGGCCGAACTCTTCAAGGCGATCACCGACGCGCACATCGTCGGACTGCGCTCGCGCACGCAGCTCGACGCCGAAGCCATTGCGCACACGCGGCGCCTGCTCGCGGTCGGGTGCTTCTGCATCGGCACCAACCAGGTGGACCTGCGCCAGGCGCGCGAACTGGGTGTACCGGTGTTCAACGCGCCGTACTCGAATACCCGCAGCGTCGCCGAGCTGGTGATTGCCGAGGCCATCCTGCTGATGCGGCGCGTGCCCGAACGCAATGCCGAATGCCATCGCGGCGGCTGGGCGAAATCCGCCGAGGGCAGCTTCGAAGTGCGCGGCAAGACGCTTGGCATCGTGGGCTACGGCCATATCGGCACGCAGGTCGGCGTGCTGGCCGAATCGCTGGGCATGCACGTGCTGTTCCACGACGTCGAGGCCAAGCTGGCGCTCGGCAATGCGGTGCCGGCACGCGACCTCGGCGACCTGCTCGCGCGCTCCGACATCGTCACGTTGCACGTGCCGCAGACGCCGGAAACCGCGGGCATGATCGGCGCCGGCGACATCGCGCGGATGCGCCGTGGCACGATGCTGATCAATGCCTCGCGCGGCAACGTGGTGGATATCGATGCGCTGGCCGCGGCGTTGCGTGATCATCACCTCGCCGGGGCCGCGGTCGACGTGTTCCCGAAGGAACCCAAGGGCCGCGACGAGGAATTCCTGTCGCCCCTGCGCGACTTCGACAACGTATTGCTGACGCCGCACGTCGGCGGCAGCACCCAGGAGGCGCAGCTCAACATCGGCACCGAGGTCGCGTCCAAGCTGGTGCGCTACAGCGACAATGGATCGACGCTTTCGGCCGTCAATTTCCCCGAGGTCAACCTGCCCGAGCACAAGGGAAGCCGCCGCCTGCTGCACATCCATCACAACGTGCC
>DATEKI010000127.1:0-2070 GCA_035277545.1 Rhodanobacteraceae bacterium
GGGCGCGGGACCGACGCCCGGCGCGGGTTGCGGATACGCGGTCGAGCGCGCGGTATGGAAGGTCACGTTGCCTTCGATCTTCTGCTGGATCTGGTGGATGTGTCCGTTCAACACGGTCACCGAGCCGAAGCGTTTCAGCAGCGCCAGCGCCTGCGCGCTGTCCTGCGTGCCCCAGCCCCACGCGGGATACAGCGACCACATCGGCATGTGCGCGAACACCACGATCGGCGTGCTGGCGGAAAGTCCCGCGAGATCCTGCTTCAGCCACGCGATCTGGTCGGGGCCGAGAAAACCAAGACCCGCGCCCTGCAGGTGCCGCACGTTCACCAGTGCCACGAAGTGCACGCCGTGGTGGTCGAAGCTGTACCAGCCGTTGCCGTCCACGCCGCCGCCGAAGCGCGCAAAGAACGCCTTGCCATCGTCACCGATCACGTCGTGCTCGCCGGGGATGTAGAACACGTGGCCGGTCCTGGCTTCCTTCAGCAATTCGGCCACGGTGTCGAACTGTTCGGGTTTGGACAGGTGCGACAGGTCGCCCGTGTGCACCACGAAATCAGGCCGCTTCGGCTGCGCGTTGACCAGCGCGATCGACTGGCGCAAGCTGGCGACCGGGTCCGGGTTCGGTGCCTTGTGGAAGCCGATATGGCTGTCGCTGATCTGCACGAAGCCGAAGGTGGCATCCTGCTGTTTGGCATCCTTGAGCAGCGCGCCCGCGTGCGCGACGCCGCCCTGCATCAGCCACAGCGTGCCGGCGCCGGCCCAGGCCATGCATTCGAGGAAGCGCCGCCGCCCGGGCTGCATGTCGTCACGATCGTCTTGCATGAGAGTGTCCTCGGCTGGAAAGGAGGCGCGCAGTGCGCCCTTCCGAACGTCATACCGATGCGTTCGCGCCGTTATTCCCGCCAGCGCGTACCGGGAATAAATTCGCCGCGACTTCGGTCTTGTCTTGATGGGCGATGGAACAAGCGCGTTGATGCGACCTGACGGCATGGACACCGGCGCAACTTTCGAACGCGCGGTGATGCGGCACCTGGATGCCGCCTACAACCTTGCGCGCTGGCTGGCGCGCAACGATGCGGATGCCGAGGACGTGGTGCAGGAAGCAATGCTGCGCGCGTTCCGCTTTTTCGGCGGGTTCCGCGGCGGCGATGCGAAGGTCTGGCTGCTGGCGATCGTGCGCAACACGTTCTACACGCAACGCGCGCAGGTGCCCGCCGCGGGCAGCGTCGATGAATTCGACGAGGCGATCCATGGCGGCACGGACCACGACGATCCGCAGGCCATGCTCTTGCGCGCGGCGGACGCGCAGAGCCTGCACGCCGCGCTGGAACGGTTGCCGCCGGAATTTCGTGAGGTTCTGGTGTTGCGCGAACTCGAAGAGTGCTCCTACAAGGAGATCGCGTCGATCACCAACCTGAAGATCGGCACGGTGATGTCGCGCCTGGCGCGTGCGCGCGAACGCCTGCAGCGCGAATTGGCCGGCAAGGAGGTGGCGGCATGAATTGCCAGGACGTCCGCGTGTTGTTGCATGCGTATCTCGACGACGAATTGGGCGCGGCCGACAGCCTGGCGGTTGCGCGGCACTTGGCGGAATGCGGCGCCTGCATGCAACGCTTCGATGCGTATGCGCAATTGCGTGATGACTTGCGCCAGGCCGATTCGTACCGGAAGGCGCCAGCCGCGTTGCGTGGGCGCATCGCGGCACGGTTGCCGCACGCCGCTGTCACGCCGCATCCGCCACGTCGCGCCTGGAGCATGGCCCTGGCGGCGCTCGCCGCATTGTTCGTGATCGCTACCGTGTTTGCAGGTTGGCAGACCTTGCAGCTGCGGCGGCAGGGCAGCGATGCCCTGGTCGCGGAAGCGGTATCGGATCACGTGCGTTCGTTGCTGCCCGGACACTTGATCGACGTGCAAACTTCCAACGAACACACCGTGAAACCGTGGTTCGATGGCCGCGTGGATTTCTCGCCACAGGTGAAGGACCTGTCCGCGCAGGGTTTCGAGTTGATCGGTGGACGGCTCGATGTGCTCGAGGGCCGCCAGGTCGCGGCGCTGGTGTACAAGCGCCAC
>DATEKI010000128.1:0-13142 GCA_035277545.1 Rhodanobacteraceae bacterium
TGGTTGTGCAGGTTCACGTCGACATCCATCGACAGGCCGATGCGCAGCGGATATTTGTCGAGATCCTTCGGGTCGATCGAGATGCGCACCGGCAGGCGCTGCACGATCTTGATCCAGTTGCCCGACGCGTTCTGCGCGGGCAACAGCGAGAACGCGCTGCCGGTGCCGATGCCGAGGCCCACGACCTTGCCGTGGTACTTCACCGAGCCGCCGTAGATGTCCGAGGTCAACGTCACCGGCTGGCCGATGCGCATGTCGGTCAGTTGGGTTTCCTTGAAGTTCGCGTCCACCCAGACCTGGTGCAATGGCACCACGGCCATCAGCGGCGTGCCCGGTTGCACGCGTTGGCCAACCTGCACCGTGCGCTTGGCGATGTAACCCGAGACCGGCGCCACCAGCGTCATGCGCTGGTCGTTCAACCATGCCGCGCGCACCTTGGCCGCCGCGGCCTTGACGTCGGGATGGGTCGCGATCTGCGTGTCGGAAACCAGGGCGCTGGAAGTGGCGAGTTGCGCCTGCGCCGCGGCCAGGGCGCTTTCGGCCGTGGTCAGCGCGTCACGCGCGTGCGCGAGCTCCTCGGCGGAAATCGCGCCCGAGGCAGCCAGCCCCTTCCGGCGCTGGAAATCGGCCTGCGCCTGTTGCACCACCGCCTCGCGTGCGGCCACGTCGGCCTTCGATGTGTGCACGGTGCTGTACAACCCGCGTACCTTGCGCACCGTCTGCGCCAATGCGGCCTCCGCCTGCGCCAGGGCGACGTCGGCGTCGGCAGGATCCATCTTCACCAGCACCTGTCCTTCGCGCACGTAGTCGTTGTCGTCGGCGCCTATGCTGACGACCGTGCCCGGCACCTGGGGTGTGATCTGCACCACGTTGCCGTTGACGTAGGCATCGTCGGTGCCTTCGTACCAGCGGCCGACCAGGAAGTGGTACAGCGCCCAGATGACCGCGACGATCACGACGACGCCAACGAGCCCGCGCAGCAGCCAGCGGCGCTTGTTGAGGCGCTGGGCCATGAGCTGATCGGCGCGCTCGTTGTCGTTGACGGGATTGGGATTGATGGGCGAAGTCATTGTCTGGCCTTGTCCGCCGGGGGCGGGTCGGAAGTCATGGTGGCGAGGGTGGGCGCGTCTTTCGCGGGTACGAAACCGCCGCCGAGTGCTTCATTCAACGAAACCCACGCATTGCTGCGCCGGGTTTGCAGCGACGCCAGCTGCTGCTCGGCGGTGATCAATTCCTGGCGCACGCTGAGTGCTTCCAGGTAGTTGCCGACGCCGGCGCGGTAGCGTTGCATCGCAAGCTTGTATGCATCCCCGGCGCTGCTGCGCGCCGATTCGGCATCCGTCACCTGCGCGTCCAGCGAACGCACGTCATCGACTTGCCCCGCGACCTGGTTGATGGCATGCACCAGTGTCTGGTTGTATTGCGCGACTGCGATGTCGCGCGCGGCGTCCTTGCCGGCCAGGTTGGCGCGCAGCGCACCGCCCTCGAAAATCGGCAGGCTGATCGCCGGCTGGATGGTGTAGAAGCGGTTGCTCAACGAAAGCAGGTTCATGGACGACGGCGCGATCAGTCCGGCCAGCGAACTGATGCTGATGTTCGGCAGGAACCTGGCTTTCGCGGCCTTGATGTCACGGCCCGCGGCTTCCACGCGCCAGCGCGCCGCCACCACGTCGGGGCGCCGGCCCAGCAGGTCGGCGGGCAAGTCGCTCGGCAGCGACAACGCCGGAATCGCAGGCAGCGCGGGACGTTCGACCGCCAGCGCGCGATCCGGCCCCTTGCCCAGCAGCGCGGCCAGCACCAGGCCACTCGTGTGCACCGCGTTGTCGGCGGCTTCGAGATGCGCGCGGTCGCTGGCCGCTTCGCCCTGGATGCGCGCCAGCGAGAACTTGCTGTCGATGCCGTTGGCGACGCGCTTGTCGGTCAGCTTCAGGAAATCCTCGGCGCGTTGCAGTTCCTCGTTCGCGAGATCACGTTGGGCATGGGCGCCGGCCAGGTCGAAATACGCCTGGACAACGTCGGCCGAGAGTTTCAGGCGCGCTGCTTGCGCGTCGACTTCGGCCGCGCGCGCATTGCCGACCGCGGCCTGCCATGCGGCGCGCTTGCCGCCCCACAGGTCGATGTCCCATTTGAAACTGAGATAGCCGAACCGCATCACGCCGAAGTGCCCGGACGCCAGCGGTGGGAGGATGGGCGGAACCCGCGCACCCGCGGCGCTGGCGCCGCCATTCAGCGTCGGCTTGCGCTCGGCGTCGGCGGCTCCTGCCGCGGCGAGCGCGGCGCGCACGCGCGCCTCGACCAGCGCCATGTCCGGGCTGTCGGCAAGCGCTTCATCCACGAGCTTGTCGAGTTGTGCATCGCCGATGGCCTTCCACCAGTCCTGGTGTGGCCACGCGGCGGCATCCACATGCACACCGGCAAGGCTCCGTTCGGCATGCAAGCTGTCCGCGTGCGTGGGGGTCGCCATGGAACGCAGGCCGCCGGTGCTGGCGCAGCCGGCCAGCAAGGCAGCGACAAGGGCCGCGGCTGCGACAGCACCGCGGCTTGGAGTGATGGTGTGTGGCATGGCGTCGTGTTTATTCTTGAATCGGGCGCGCGTTCAGGGCGCCGCTGGTGAATGAATGCGAATTTGCCGGAACGGGTGAAACCAGACACTCCGGAATCGATACAAGGTTGTTTCAATCAATGACGTCGGAATGGCGGGGATTTCGACGGCCATCCCGTCCACGCGGTTCATCCGCGATCGCTGCGCATGCCATCCAGTACCCGGCTCAGCACGCCTAGCAGTTGTTCGCGTTCGCGGGTCGTGGTGCAGTCGAAGGTGCGGCCGGCCACGGCATCGCAGCAGCCGATCGCGCGCTTGCGCAACGCCTTGCCCGACGTGGTCAACTCCAGGCGCAGGGCGCGGCGGTCGTCGGGGTCGGGCACGCGCTTCAGGTAGCCGCGCTGCTCAAGCTTGTCCAGCAGGCGGGTCAGCGCGCCCGGATTGTAGTGCAACGCGCGCGCCAACTCGACCGGCGTCATCGGATCCTCGTGTCCCAGCAGCTTGAGCGCGAGGAATTGGGTGAAGTTGAGATCGACACCTTGCCGCCCCATTTCCTGCTCGACCGCGTAGACGAATTCCGCGCGGATGCGTCCGACCAGCCGACACAGCTGGAACGAACGGTCGGAGGATTCAGCGTCACGATTCATGCCGAGGATTATACTGTCAAGGCATTTGTTGTCAAGGCAAATATATTGAAGGCAAGCAGGGCAGCTTGGTCCCGGTCCGGCCGGTGCGGTTCCGCCTTGCCATCCCCAAACGGAGCAAGCCATGAAATACATCAAACGCGGGTTGGTCGCGGCAGCGTGCCTTTTGGCATGTGCGCCCGCGCTGGCCACCGGGTTCGACATCGCGGCCGGGCCCAGCGTGACGTCCTCCGAACGCACGACCGGCGCGATGTTCGCCAGCGTGTTCGGCGAGCGCCCTTTCGACAACCGCATCCACATCGAACCGATCGGCACGCTCGGCTGGATCGACTCGCGCAACACCCGCGCGGACGACCTGGATCACGAAGTGTTCGTGGCCGGGGGTGGCGTACGTGTCCTGGCAGCGAACCACCACTGGTTCGTCAGTGAACAATTGGCTGCAACCAGCACCCGAACCGACGCGTTGTCCAGCCGCTTCGAATTCATGACCAGCGCCGGATGGCAGCGCGGTCACTTCATCGTGATGCTGCGGCACATCTCCAATGCGCACATCCTGGGCGGCGGCAAGAACCTGGGCGAGACAATGCTGCTCGTGGGTGCCAGGTTCTAACCGGCGAAGCGTGGGGTGGGGGTATCCGCGCAGCGGTGAAATCCGTCTGGAACGACCGGACGGCCGCAGGCCGGCCCCGAGAGCAAGCGAGGGGTGAGCATGGGGGATGCTGCGGGCAATCCCGCCATGTCGCACGCGCGTGGCGGGTTCGCATCCGCCCTGCAAGCCTCAATCGCCAGTCGCGACAGGCCGCGCGGGATCAGACACCCAGCCGCTCCACGACGGCGCGAACACGCGCGAACCGTGCAGTCCAGCCGCTTCCATCGCCAGCAGGTTGTGGCACGCCGTGACGCCGGACCCGCACATGTGCACCACATTGCGCGGTGCGTGGTCGCCGAGCGCGGCATCGAATTCCGCGCGCAGGGCCCGGGCGGATTTGAAGCGGCCATCGGCTGCCAGGTTTTGCGAAAACGGGCGATTGCGCGCGCCCGGCACGTGGCCGGCGGCACGGTCGATGGGCTCGGATTCGCCACGAAAGCGCGGCGCCGCGCGTGCATCCAGCAACAGCGTCGACGGATCGGCACGCAAGGCTTCCAGTTCATCGAAATAAACCGCCGCGGTCGCGTCGGTTGGCAATTCGACGGCCGTCGCTTCGCGCGCCGCCCCCGCCCCACGCTCGACCGGCAGCGATGCCGCGAGCCACGCCTGCCAGCCGCCGTCCAGCACGCAGGCGTCGATACCCACGCTCCGAAGCATCCACCACAACCGTGCAGCCGCAAGCGCACCGCCTGCATCATCGTACGCGACCACCCACTGTCCCTTGCGCCAACCCCAGCGCGACAGCGTGCGCGCGAACGCCGACGGGTCCGGCAAGGGGTGCCGGCCCAGTCCCTTCTTCGAAAGATCGGAAAGATCGTGGTCGAGGCTCGCATACACCGCACCCGGAATGTGGGCTTCCAGGAAATCGCGCCCGCCCTTCGCAGGGTCGGACAGCGCGAACCGGCAGTCAACGACCAGCACGGTTTCCGGCGTGAACGCCGCCAGCGTTCCTGCATCGATCAATGCGTCGTTCGCTTTCATTTCATCAGATCCATTCTTTGCATCAGGTTGACCAGCATCGCCGCCGTCGCACCCCAGATGCGCGGCTCGACGCCCACGTATTCGTAGACTTTCCTCGATTCCCCGCGTGCGCGGAATTCGAATTGCCGCAGGTTGCCGGGATCGAGCAGGAACGCGAGCGGCACCTCGAAGAGCTTCGCCACTTCATCCGGCTGCGGCACCAGCTCGGCGTCGCGCGCCAGCCGTGCCACCACCGGCGTAACGCAAAATCCGCTGATCGTTTCAAGGCGGTCGATGAACCCGAGCGGTTCGACGGCCTTCGGATCCAGCGCGATTTCCTCCTGGCTTTCGCGCAACGCGGTTTCGATCGCCCCCGAATCGCCATGGTCGGTACGGCCGCCGGGAAAACTCACCTGGCCCGCATGATGCGCAAGATCCTCGCGGCGCAGGGTGAATACCATGCGCGGCTCCGGCAGGTCGCGGATCGCCATCAGTACCGCGGCGTCCGTGCCTGGCCCCTCGCCGACCAGCCCAGGCAGCTGGTCGTGGTTGCGGGCGGGCGGCGCAGGCGGCATTTCCAGTGGAAGCAACGCGCGCGTGATGGCGCCGAACCAATCGGTCATGGCCGCGACCGCGGACGTGACGGCTGCTGTTCGCGCATCCAGCGCCGGCGCTCGTCGTTGCTCATCGTGCCCCAGCGCACGATCTCGGCCAGCGTGCGACGGCAACCGATGCACAAGCCGTCCGCGTCCATGCGGCACACGCCAACGCACGGGCTCACCGGCGTTTCATCCAGGCTGGCGGGTTCGGTCCGCATCCACCAAGCGTACCGCAACGCGCAAGCATTGAATGCGCGCGAACGCGCGTTCGTGATCCAGCGGACAACGCTAGGGTTTGACGCCGAGCAGCCGAATATCGAACACCAGTGCCTCGTTCGGCCCGATGCGTGGCAGATTGCCGCGGATGCCGTAGGCCTGGTCGGGCGGCACGAACACCTGCCAATGGTCTCCCACATGCATGCGGGTGATGATCTGGCGCCAACCGGGGATCATGAACTTGACGGGGTACACGGCCGGCTTGCCGTTGTCGGCGGTATCGGCGAACACGGTACCATCCAGGAACTGGCCGCGGAACTGCAGCGTGACTTCGCTGCCGATCGTCGGACTCTTGTCGCTGCTGCCACCATCAAGCACCTTGTACTGCACGCCGGATGGCAAGGTGATCACGCCCTGCTTCTTGCCGTTTTCCGCGAAGAACGCACGCGCCTTCTGCAGGTTCGTGGCCGCCAGCTTTTCGTACTCCGCGCGTGCTTCCGCAACCATCCTGTTCTGCATGGCCTGCAGCACCCGCTGCATGGTCTGCGGGGAATATTCGGGTTTCTTGCGCGAATAACCATCCTGCACGCCACGCAGGATGGTGTTGATGTCCACGTCCAGCTTGCGCTGTCCCAGGTCGAGCCCGGCTTGATAACCGAGTGCATAGGAAAGTTCGGAGCGATCCGCGACCGGCGCGGCCGATGTTTTCGGCGGCTGCGCCAGCAGCTCGCCGGACTGCAGCAGCACGCCCGCCGCAAGCACCAGCACAATGACGATCCTGCTCATGTCGGTTCCGAATTCCGCTGTCTGCAATGGATGCCAAGGCCTCCGTGGCGCCCGCACGGCATCGCCAACTTTGAACGCCCGGGGGCGGAAAGGTTCCCTGTTTTCAAGCGCTTTTACGGTACTTGAGTTCACCGGCTTCCACCCGCAACGCCAGCCGGTTTTCCGGCGGCGCCAGCGGACAAGTCGCGTACGGCGTGAACGCGCACGGCGGGTTGTAGGCCTTGTTGAAGTCCAACACGATTTTCCGGTCGCGGGGCATGCCAGCGTACAGGAACCGGGCCGCGCCATAGGTTTCCCTGCCCGACGTGGCGTCGGCGAAGATCAGGAAAAGTTGCGTGTCGCCCGGCACCTCGATGACCGGATACAACTCGTACCTCCGACCGTCCCGCTCGAACACCGCCTTGCCCGGCGCGGGATAGTTTTCGATGGTGCCGATCACGGTTCCGGTCGCCAACGGGAATGGTGGATCCAGCGGCTGCCAATCGGCAACGATCCGCCACGCCGGGTCGACCGGGAAACGCGCGATGCCCGCAAATCGCGCGCGCGTTTCCGCTTCGCTGTCGCGCACCCGCAACCCTTTGCGTCCGCCGCGATCGATGGCGATGAAATTGACGCTGCCGAAGGCAACGGTGGTCGGATGCGCGTGGCTGTCGTCCAGCATCACGGCACTCGTTTCGATTTTGCCGTCGATGGTTGCACCCTGGCCGTTGCCGAGCAGAACCGAGAGCGTCCCGTCATCGGCCCACGTGATCGTGCCGAGATGCGCCGGCATCCTGGCCAGCACCATGTCGTTGTCCGCCGAACTTCCGATGCGGTTCGCACCCGGTTGCAACCACTCGAGCCCCACCAGGCTCAACCATCCGTCCGGCGCGGTCAGGCGCGCGATGCGCGAGGCGTGCCAGCGTTCGATTTCCTGCCGATATGCTTCGTCGAGGTTCGCCATTGCTTCATCTTCCCCGCAGGAAAAGCTTGTCGAGCTCGGCAATGGACAACTGCGTCCACGTCGGCCGCCCGTGATTGCATTGGCCGGAGCGTTCGGTCGCTTCCATTTCGCGCAGCAACGCATTCATTTCCGGAATGGTCAGCCGCCGGTGCGCGCGCACCGAGCCATGGCAGGCCATGGTGGACAGCAATTCGTTCTGCAGTTCTTCCAGCCTGCGGGAGTTGCCGTGCTCGGCGAGTTCCGCGAGCACGTCGCGCGCGAGTTGCGCCGCGTCGGCGCCATCCAGCATGGCGGGGATGCGCCGCACGGTAACCTGGCGTGGACCGCTGCGATCCAGCTCCAGCCCGTAGTCCGCAAGCATCCCGGCATGCTCCTCGGCCGCTGCCGCCTCGCGCTCGCTGACCGCTATCGCTTCGGGGACCAGCAGGTGTTGCGCACGCACCTCGCGCGCATCGCGCGCCGCCTTCAGCCTTTCGTAGGTGACGCGCTCGTGCGCGGCATGCATGTCGACCAGCACGAGTCCGTTCGCGTTTTCGGCGAGGATGTAGATGCCAGCGAGTTGCGCCAACGCATAACCGAGCGGAGGCGCTTCGCCCGTCTCGACATCCGGCAGTGGAACGGCCGCGGCAAGCGGCGCCGCACGTTCACCCAGCAACGTGGGATACGCATCGGCCGGCATTTCGCGCACGCCGAGGCCGAATTGGCGCGGCGTTGCGTACGCGCCGTGCGCGGCATCCGCCGCGAATGCCGTGGCGCGCTCAGGTACCGCAGCACCGTGCGATTCGCCCGCGCGGGTATCGGCGACCGCATCGTGCAAGGCATGGAACATGAAGTCGTGGACCAGCCGCGCATCACGGAAGCGCACTTCACGCTTGGCCGGGTGCACGTTGACATCCACCGCGGCGGGATCGAGTTCCAGGAACAATACGTAGGCCGGATGCCGGCCGTGATACAGCACATCTTCGTATGCCTGCCGCACCGCGTGCGCGACGCTCTTGTCGCGCACCAGGCGCCCGTTGACATGGAAATACTGCTGGTCGGCCTGCGCGCGCGAGGCCGTCGGCAGGCCGATCCACCCGCGCAGCGATAATCCCGCGGCCGCGTGCTCGATGCGCAGGCAGTTCTGCGCGAAGGCCTCCCCGAGCACGTCACCCGCGCGCTGCAACTGCGTGGATTCGTCCGCAGCCGGCTTCAGCACGCGCACGGGCCTGCCGTCGTGGATCAACCGGAACTCGACGCCGGGACGCGCCAGCGCCAGCGAACGCACCAACTCGTCGATGTGGCCGAATTCGGTGCGCTCGGCACGCAGGAACTTGCGCCGCGCCGGCACTGCATGGAACAGGTCGCGCACCTGGATGGTGGTGCCCACCGGATGCGCGGCGGGTTGCGGCGACCGCGCGCCCTGTGCGTCGATGCGGGTGGCGTGATCGTCGCCCGCGCGCCGCGAAGTGATCGACATCCGTGAGACCGAGGCGATCGACGCGAGTGCCTCGCCGCGAAAGCCCATGCTGGCGACGTGCGTCAGGTCATCGAACGTCGCGATCTTGCTGGTGGCGTGCGGCGCCAGCGCCAGTGGCAATTCATCCGCGGCGATTCCCGCACCGTCATCGCGCACGCGGATCAGGCGCATGCCGCCCTGCTCGATGTCGATGTCGATGCGCCGCGCGCCGGCGTCCAGGCTGTTCTCGGCCAGTTCCTTCACCACCGAAGCCGGACGCTCGATTACCTCGCCGGCGGCGATCTGGTTGACCAGTTCGGGAGAAAGCGGGCGGATGGCAGACATCGTGCGCAGCATACCGGAGGCGGGGACACCGAATCGCGCGCAAGGCGCGCTCCTACAACCGCAGCTTGTAGGAGCCGGCCTGCCAGCGACCGTTGCGCGCAGATCAGGCTTGCTCGCCCTCGACGATCCTGTAGCAGGGTACGTATTTGCTGCCCGGCAGCTTCATGCGCTGCTGCGCCACGAAACTCTGCAGCAGCGTGTCGAGCGCGCGCATGAATTGCGGATCGCCATGGATTTCGTACGGGCCATTCTTTTCGATCTGTCCCATGCCCTCTTCCTTGACGTTGCCCGCGACGATGCCGGAAAACGCGCGCCGCATGTCGGCAGCCAGTTCGTGAGGTGGCCGGCCACGATGCAGGTCGAGTGCGGCCATCGCGGCATGGTTGGGCTGGAACGGTTGCTGGAACGGCAGATCGATGCTCAATTCCCAGTTGAAGAAAAACGCGTCGTGCTGCTCGATGCGATGATCGCGTACCACTTCGATGCCCTGCTGGATCGCGTGCGCCACCCCGACCGGATCTTCCACGATGATCTGGTATCGCTTCGCGGCGGCTTCGCCCAATACCAGCCGCAGGAACTTGTCGATCTGCTCGAAATAGGGCGCCGATTCGGCCGGCCCCGTGAACACCAGCGGGAACGGCACGTTCGCGTTGACCGGGTTCAGCAGGATGCCGAGCAGGTACAGGATTTCCTCGGCCGTGCCGACGCCACCTGGAAACACGATGAAGCCGTGGCCGACACGCACGAAGGCTTCGAGGCGCTTCTCGATGTCCGGCAGGATGACGAGGCTGTTGACGATCGGATTCGGTGATTCGGCCGCGATGATGCTGGGTTCGGTGAGCCCGATGTAGCGGTTCTCGTAATGCCGCTGCTTGGCGTGCGCGATGGTCGCGCCCTTCATCGGTCCCTTCATCGCTCCTGGGCCGCAGCCGGTGCAGATGTCCATGCCGCGCAGGCCAAGCTGGTACCCGACCGTCTTGGTGTAGTCGTATTCCTCGCGCGAAATGGAATGGCCGCCCCAGCAGACCACCAGGTTCGGATCGAAGCGCGCGCGCAGCACACGCGCGTTGCGCAGGATGTCGAACACCGCGTGGGTGATGCCGCTGGAGTCCTTGAGGTTGAATTCCCCGGATTCCAGCTTGGTGGATTCGTACACGATGTCGCGCACCACCGCGAACAGCAGTTCGTTGGTGCCGCGGATGATCTTGCCGTCAACGAACGCCTGCGCCGGCGCGTTCTTCAGGTCCAGCTTCACGCCACGGTCCTGCTGCAGCACCTGGATGTCGAAATCGGGATACTGGTCAAGCATCGCGCGCGCGCTGTCCTGCATCGCACCCGAGGTCAGGACCGCCAGTGCGCACGAGCGCAGCAGCGCGTGCAACCCGGAAGATGTGGCATCGCGCAACCGCGCGATTTCATCGCGCGACAGCACGTCCAGCGTGCCGGCGGGAACAATCTGCGCATTGACCGTGGCCGGCTGCGTCGCCTGATTGACGTCGTTCATCCGAAACGTTTCCTTCAGCCAGCCCTCAAGTACGCTTCCACCCCACCAAGAACCATCTGGGCCGAAAGCGCGATCAGCAGCATGCCCATCACGCGCTCCATCGCGGCCAGCACGCTCTCGCCCAACAGCTTGAACAGCCACGTCGACCCCAGGAGGATCGCGGCGGTGGCGAGCCAGGCGATCAGCAGTGCCAGGCCCCATTCGACCTCACGGCCAGGTTGGGCGCTGGTCAACAGCAACAGCGTCGCCATGGCGGAAGGGCCCGCAACGCCGGGGATCGCCAGCGGCACGATGAACGGTTCGCCCTGACCGGCCGGTCCGAAGATGCCGCCGTCCCTGGGGGGGAACACCATCTTGATCGCGATCAGGAACAGCACCACGCCGCCGCCGATGCTGATGGCTTCCTGGCGCAGTTGCATCACCGACAGCAATTCGCGGCCGCCAAGCAGGAACGCGACCAGCACGCCCAGCGCGATCAGCAGCTCGCGGATCATCACCCAGCGGCGGCGCCTGGGCGGCACGTCCTTGAGGATCGACAGGAAGAACGGCACGTTGCCCGGCGCGTCCAGCACCAGGAACAGCGTGATGGTCGCCGAAACGATGGTCATCTGCTGGTGCATGGGTCAGCCCTTGCCGGCGTCGGCGTCACGCAGGTCGAGCAGCTTGCCGCGCACGGCCTGCGCCGCGGGCGACAGCAGGTACAGCACGGCCTGCGCAGCCGCGTCGGGCGTCGCGATGGCGGAAGGATCCTCGCCGGCCCACACGGTGCGGCGCAACGCAGTGCGCATGGGTGCGGGCAGCAGTGCGTGCACGCGCAGGGGGGTCTCGTCGGTTTCCTCGTGCAGGATCGATGCGAGGGCCTCCAGCCCTGCCTTGGCGACGCCATAGGCGCCCCAGTGCGCGCTGCCCATGCGGCGCGGATCGTCCAGCACGAACACCACCGCGCTGTCCTCGCGCTTGAGCAACAACGGCATGCAGGCCTGGGTCAGGAGGAACGGTGCGGAGAGGTCGACGTGCAGCGTGCTGACCCATTCCTCCGGCGACAACATGCCGAGCGGCGTCAGGCCTTCGCATTTCACCGCTGCGTGCACCACGCCGTCGAGTCTTCCGAGTTGACGTTCCACCGATTCGGCGAACGTCTGGTATTCCAGCGGCGTAGCGCCCTGCAGGTCCATCGGCTGCAGCACTGGCTGCGCGACATCCGGCAGCGCCGCGATCTCGTCGTACACGGGCTCCAGCGCGCGCGCCTTGCGGTCGGCGAGCAACACCGTGGCGCCCGCCCTGGCGCACGCCACCGCCGACGCACGGCCCAACCCGCCCGCGGCGCCGGTGATCAGGATGACGCGCCCCGCCAGCGACGCCGCGGCGGGCGTCCAGTCCACCGGCAGGCGCGTGACGGGGAGGCTCACTGCGCGGCCGTCTGCTTGCCGGCCTCGGCGACCATGCGCTGCAACTCGCCGGATTCGTACAGTTCCAGCGTGATGTCGCAGCCACCGATCAGTTCGCCGTTGATGTAGAGCTGCGGGAAGGTCGGCCAGTTGGAGTAGCGCGGCAGGTTGGCGCGGATTTCGGGATCTTCCAGCACGTTCACCGAAAAATATTCGGCCCCGGTGGCCGTGAGTGCCTGCGACGTGCGCATGGAAAAACCGCACATCGGGAAGTCGGGCGTGCCCTTCATGTACAGCACGATGGGATGCTCGGAAAGGGTGTGCTTGATGCGTTCGATGACGTCCATGGGGAGATCGGTCTAGAATGGAGGATGGTGTCGTGCGGACGCCGTGCATTGTATCAGCGCACCACGCGCGCATGCCTTCCTCCAGCCTCTTCCAACTCCAAGGAGAACCCCATGGCGATCGAACTTCCCCCGCTTCCCTACGAACGCAGCGCGCTGGCTCCGCACATCTCCGAGGAAACCCTGGACTTCCACTACGGCAAGCACCACAAGGCGTACGTCGACAACCTCAACAAGCAGATCGATGGCACCGACTTCGCCGACATGAACCTCGAGGACATCGTCAAGAAGGCCACCGGCGGCATGTTCAACAACGCCGCGCAGGCCTGGAACCACACGTTCTACTGGAATTCCATGTCGCCCAAGGGCGGCGGCGATCCCTCCGGCAAGCTGGCCGACGCCATCACCAAGGCCTTCAAGGATGTTGCCACGTTCAAGCAGGAATTCGGCAAGATCGCGACCGGCACCTTCGGTTCCGGCTGGGCGTGGCTGGTGCAGCGCGCCGACGGCTCACTGGGCCTCGTCAGCACCTCCAACGCGGGCACGCCGATCACCGGCAGCGACCGTCCGCTGCTGACCTGCGACGTGTGGGAACACGCGTACTACATCGACTATCGCAACGCGCGTGCCAAGTATGTCGACGCGTACTGGAACCTGGTGAACTGGGATTTCGCGGCCAGCCAGATGGCCTGAGGCTTCAGCGAAAACCGCGCCGCACGCGGCGCGGTTTTCATGGCGCGCTTTGCTTGTCCACCGACGCCGCCATGACGGCGTCCGCGAGCCG
>DATEKI010000129.1:0-2676 GCA_035277545.1 Rhodanobacteraceae bacterium
TTTCGTGTCGGAGGTCGATCGCCAGGCCGAGCGCGAGATCGTGCGCGAACTGAAGCGGGCGTATCCGGACCACGCGATCCTTGGTGAGGAGACGGGTGCCTCCGGCAAGGCCGGCGCGCGCTTCACGTGGGCGGTCGATCCGCTGGACGGCACGCACAATTATCTGCGCGGCATCCCGCATTTCGGCGTCTCGATCGCGCAACTGGATCGCGGCGAACCCGTGCACGCGGTGGTCCTCGACCCCGTGCGCAACGAGATCTTCACCGCCAGCAAGGGTGACGGCGCGTTCCTCAACGACCGGCGCATCCGCATCGGCAAGCGCGAATCGCTGGACGGGGCGATGCTGGCAACGGGCTTCCCGTACCGCGAACGCCGCCACCTCGATGCGCAGCTCGGCATGACCCGCGAATTGCTGAAGCGCGCGGAAGACATCCGTCGCACCGGCTCGGCCGCGCTGGACCTCGCGTGGACCGCGGTTGGGCGTTTCGACGGCTATTTCGAAACGGGCCTCAAAATCTGGGACATGGCCGCGGGCTGCCTGCTGGTGCGCGAAGCCGGCGGTCGCTACTGCGATTTCACCGGCCGCGAAGGCTTGCCGGAATCCGGCAACCTCGTCGCCGCCAACCACGTGCTGACGGAGCAGGTCGTCCAGGCGATCGCACCGATGCTGACGTCGGAATTGAAACGTTGAAGGCGCTTGTCATTCCGGAGCGGGCCGCAGGCCCGAATCCGACTGCGTTGGCAGGATAGCCAACGCGAACGCCGGAGGCGGCCCGCAGGGCGAGCGCCAAGGAGGATGGCGCGAGTCAATCGGTTTGGGGACCATGCCGCCCCGGAAACACCGATTCCGGGTTCCCGCGCCGGTGGCGCGGGCCCCGGAATGACGAGAAACTTTTACGAAGCGCGGTGCCGTCAGTTGCCAGCCTTGATCGTCGCCAGCGTGGGCGCGGCATGCCCGGCGAGCGCATCGAGGTAACGCTGGTACAGCACCGCCACGCGTTTCACGTACACCTGCGTTTCGGCATACGGCGGCACCCCGCGATACTTCGCGACCGCACCCGCGCCCGCGTTGTAGGCCGCCGCCGCCAGCTTCACGTCGCCGTGGAAGTCGTGCAGGAGGATCGCCAAGTAGCGCGCGCCGCCGCTGATGTTCTGCGCCGGATCGAAGGCATCGCCCACACCCAGTTCGAATGCGGTACCAGGCATCAGTTGCATCAAGCCCTGCGCACCCTTGTACGACAACGCGCGCGGATTGAATCCGGATTCGGCATGGATGATCGCGCGCAGCAGCGCGGCGTTCACGCCGCTCAGCTTCGCTGCCGAACGGATATCGTCGCCATACGCGGCAAGCTGCAGCGGCACGGTGTTCCAGTCGATCTTCGAGTGCACGTTGCAGGCGTAGCATTCGACGATGTAGGTGAACAGCATCTTTGCATCGCGCCCCTTCGCCAATGACGCGACGTTGGTGTACAGCACCGTGCCGTTCTTCTGCACCACGCGATACACCGCACCGCGCTTCGGCGGCACCGGTTTGTCCGCGTCGAGCTTCAGCGGAATCGGCGCGGTCGTCGAGGGCGCGGGCGCGCTCGCGGCAGGTGCCGGCGCCGCGCGTTCGGGCGCCAGGCCGACGCCAAGTACGCGCGGCAGGATCCATGCGCCCAGCGTATCCAGCGCCACCACCGGGAACGGCTGCCAGGTTTGTTTCTCTGCCAGCGCCGCCGCGGGCACGGCTCCTTCGTCGCCCAGCGGCGTGATCTTCAGTACCGAAGGATTCGCTGTCACCGAACGCGGCGGCTGACCGGGCAGTGTGGTGCCGCTGGGTTGGTTGTTCTTGTGCGTGGTGCGCTGGCTGGCTTCGACGCGATGCACGGAAGCGGTGTGCCACTGCCCCAGCTTCACGCAGTTGCGATAACCCGCAGCGCTGCTGACATAGGCTGTCTCGCCGCCGGCGCCGATGCAGCGGTAAAGCACGCTGGCCGCCGCCGGGCCGGCCCAGGCGGACGCCAGCAGCAACGCACATGCAGCCAGCATCCGCGCTGTGCGCAGAGGCTTCGCTGCTGGGGCAAGGCCGCGCCGGCCACCGCCCTCCTGGCGGAACGTGGCGTTCATGGGGCCGCAGTGTGCCCCTATCGGCCACGAAAACCAAGCACGGCGGTCACATCGCAAGAGTCCCCGCCATCTGCACCCGTTACAATGCGGGTTTAAGCGCGTTTCCAGCCTACCCAGATGGCCGATACCCCTGCCCCCACCAAAGCCGCGGGCAAGTTGTTCATCCAGACCCACGGCTGCCAGATGAACGAGTACGACTCCCGCAAGATGGAGGAAGTTCTCGCGGCCGAGCGCGGCATGGTGCGCACGCAGGACGCGGCCGAGGCGGACGTGATCCTGGTGAACACCTGCTCGATCCGCGAGAAGGCGCAGGAGAAGGTGTTTTCGCAACTCGGCCGCTGGAAGGAATTCAAGCAGGCGAATCCGGATGTGCTGATCGGCGTGGGCGGCTGCGTGGCCTCGCAGGAAGGCGCGGCGATCGTGGAGCGCGCGCCGTACGTCGACCTCGTGTTCGGCCCGCAAACCTTGCACCGCCTGCCCGACCTGATCGATGCGCGCCGCGAAACCGGCGAGCCGCAGGTGGACATCTCTTTCCCCGAGATCGAGAAGTTCGACCGCCTGCCCGAA
>DATEKI010000130.1:0-6376 GCA_035277545.1 Rhodanobacteraceae bacterium
GGCACCGATTGCACGCCGATGCGCCCTCCCATCAGTCCGACCAGTTCGCGGCTGATCGCGAGGCCGAGTCCGCTGCCGCGCTGAAGGCGCCCATGGTCGGCCTGTTCGAAGCGCTGGAAAATGCGCGCGCATTCTTCCGGCGTCATGCCGGGCCCGTTGTCGATCACGCTGTAGAGGATGCCGCTGTCGTCGCGTTCCAGTTTGAGCATGACGCCGCCGTGCGTCGTGAATTTCAGCGCGTTGTGGGTGAGGTTGAACAGGATCTGCTGCACGCGCAGCGCGTCGCCGCGCACCGCGCGCGGCGCGTCCGGTGCCACCACGACGTCGATCGTGAGCTGTTTCTGCGCCGCGAGCCCGGCATCCGCGCCGGCGACTTCGCGCAGGATCGCCGCGGGATCGAACGGCGCGAGGTTCAATTCCAGCCGGCCCGCCTCTATGCGCGCCACGTCCAGCGCATCGTTGACCTGGCGCAGCAGCAGCGCGCCGGAACGCCGGATCGCGTCGGCGTATTGATGCTGGCGGTCATTCAGCGTCGTCTTCAGCAGCAGCTCGGTCATGCCGAGCACGCCCGTGAGGGGCGTGCGGATTTCGTGCGCCATGTTGGCAAGGAAGCGCGACTTGGCCGCGTTGGCCTGCTCGGCGATGTGCTGGCGTTCTTCGCTCAGCGCGAGGCGGTGTTGCTGCTGCAGGCGCCGCCGCAGGATCCAGGCCAGCCACGCCAGCAACAGCAGCGCCACGATCGCATACAGCACGCGCGCCCACGCCGTGTTCCAGGGCGCGGCCGCGACGTGCAGCGGGAACGCATCGAGCGACGCGCTCCACGGCCCGTCGCCGGTGCGTCCGCTCACCAGCAACCGGTAATCGCCGGGTTCCAGCACCGAGAATTCGCGCACGTTGCGGGTGCCGGTTTCCACCCAGCCGGGGTCGAAGCCCTGCAGGCGGAAACGGTACGTGTTGCGTGCGGGATCGACGAACGAGAGTGCCTGCGCGGTAACGGTGAGCTCCCGGTCGTGCCAGTCGAGGGCGACGGGTTTGCGCGGGTCGAGTTCGAGCGGCCTGCCGTTGTGGCGCACGCTCACTGATTCCAGCGCGACCTTGGGTGTCGCGAGGCGCCAGGGCAGCTTGCTCGTGTGGATGCCAATCACGCCGGCCAGGCTGCCGGCGAACAATTCGCCATGGCCGGCAGAGAGCAACGCGTCGCCCGTGAAATCCGCGGTGGCGAGTCCTTCCGCGGTGGCAAAAGCGTGGAGCTGCCGGTCGCGCGGGTCGTACACCAGCAGGTTGCGCGTCCCTAGCGCGAACACCCGGCCGTGTCTTCCGGCCTGCAAACCGAGCACGTTGGCATACGGCCAACCCCCGGCGTTGCGCACGCTGTCCTTCAAGCTGGCACGGCCATGGTCGAGCACATAGCGTTGCAGACCGGTGGTGCGTGCGACCCACAGGCTGCCATCGGGCCCGAATGCGAAAGCGCCAAGGTCGCCTTCGGCCACGCCCGGAACGAATGCGAAGGTGGTTGCACCCGGCGGCAATCGCGCGAGACCGGCGTGGCTCGCGGCCCAGATCGATCCGTCGCCGGCTTCGCGCAATTGCACGATTTCGCGTGCCGCTTCGCTGGGGCCGGGTGGCGCGAGCGGCTGCATGGCGAAGTTGTGCGGATCGACGCGGAACACGCCGCTGCCGACACCGGCAACGTAGATCGTGCCATCGCGCGCCGCCAACAGCCGCCAAACGCCATGGCGAAGCGCCGCATCACCCGTGCCGACCGCCTGCAGGCGGTTGCCGTCCCACACGAAGCAGCCCTTGCGCGTGCCGATCCACAAGCGCCCCGCAGTGTCTTCTGCGAGCGCCGAAATCGACGTGCGGTCGAACCCGGGAATGGTGACGTGCCGGACTTTGCCCGTCACCGGGTCCAGCTTGTCCAGCATCTCGGGGCCGCCCACCCACACCGAACCGTCCCTGGCGAGCGCCAGCGCGCGCACGCGGTTGCGCGCGAGGCTGGCCGTGTCGCCGGGCACGTGGCGATACATGCTGAAGGCGCGCCATTGCGGTGGCAGGTAGGCAAGGCCGCCATCCACCATGGCGACCCACAGCCCGCCTTCGTGGTCGCGGAACAGGCCATCCGGCAGGCGCCCCGGCAAGCTTCCCGTCATGCCGGGTGCCGTTTGTTCGAGGCGGCTCGCGCCATCGACGCCCACGTGATCTAGACCGCCGCGTTGCGCGATCCACACGCCGTCGTCGTCGTCGCGCAGGCTCGCCAGCGCTTCGCGCGCCGGTCCCACCAACGAAGCCCGCCCTTCGCCATCGACGTGGAACAGGCCGGCACTGGTCGCCGCATCGATGCCGTTGTCCGTGCCGCGTATTTGCCAGATCGTCGGTTGCGCTTGCAGATCCGCAAACGCGATCGGCTGGATGTGCCCGTGCGCGTCCATGCGGTCGAGGCCTGCGTCCGTTCCGATCCACAGGCCACCCGCGGCGTCCGGCGCGAGCGCGGTGACGTTGTCCGAGGCGATGCTGGCGGGATCGCCCTGCCGATGCCGCAGATGCGCGAAACCCTTGGCATCCGCATCGAGCCGGTTCAGGCCCCCTGCGTACACGCCGACCCAGATCGCCCCCGCGTTGTCCTGCGCGATCGCCATCACGTCGTTGGCGGAGAGGCTGTCCGGCTGCTTCGCAGCGTGCAGCCAGTGGCGAAAACTGCCGTCACTTGGTTCGTACAGGTTCAGGCCGGTACCTTCGCCACCGACCCACAGCCGCCCCGAGCGATCGACCAGCAATGCCGAGATGTCGTTGGCGGGCAGGGAACCCTGTTGCCCCGGTTCGTGGCGGAACACGCGGAAGGTGCGGCTGTCGTAACGCACCAGTCCCGCGTGCGTGCCGATCCAGATGTAGCCCGCGTGGTCCTGCGTGACCGAATACACCAGCGTCGAAGGCAGCCCTTCCGCCACGCCGTAACTGCGAAACACCGGGGTGGGCGGCGCAGCGGCTGCGGGTGGTGCCGCACCGCCCGCCAGCGCACCAGCCAGAATCCATGCTGCCAGCATCTCCCGTCTCCCCCGTGACCCGGTTTCCGATGATGCAACAAAAACCGCCGTGATGCGTACCTACGCCTACTGTGCGAGGATGGCGGAAGGCGAGAGGTCCTGCATGCGACGATGGGCGTCAATCCCGTTGGGGCTCGCGCTGGCGCTGGCCGCCGGCGCTGCGGTCGCGCATCCGCTGGACTACCGCATCGACACCGTGCATTCGCAGGTGCTGTTCAGCGCCGACCATGATGGATACTCCAACCCCGTCGGCAGGCTCGCGATCGCACGCGGCTGGCTGCGCTTCGATCCGGATGACTGGAGCGCATCGAAAGTCGTGGCCGACATCGATCTCGCTTCGGCCGATCTCGGTGACAAGGGGTGGAACGCGGCGGTCACGGGGCACAACTTCCTGGATGTCGCGAAATTTCTCATGGCGCATTTCGAGAGTGTCTCTGTCACCAGAACCAGCCAGGACACCGGCACGCTGGACGGCAAGCTCGCCTTGCACGGCGTCACGCTGCCGGTGAAAGTCGAATTCACCGTCAACCGTGTCGGCACGACGCTGTTCGGCTTCGAAACGATTGCGGGATTCTCGGGCCATGCGAAACTCGACCGCACGCAATTCGGCATGACCGCGTTTCCGAAGGCCGTCGGTACCGAAGTGACCCTTCGCCTCGAGATCGAAGCCAAGCTCGATCGCACCGCCGAAAGCGATTACGGGCAGGCAGTGGACAAGCTCGAGAGGAGCAGGGCGCGTGCCGCTGCGCAGCACTGAAACAGGCTGGGGCGCGCTGGTGCGCACGTTCCACTGGACGATCGCGGTCCTGATCGTCGCGCAGGGCGTGATCGGGTTGAGCATGGTGCAGATGGGCCTGACGCCGGCCAAGGTGCGCGTGTTCGCACTGCACAAGTCGATCGGCCTCACGATCCTTGCGCTGGTGCTGCTGCGGATCGCGTGGCGACTCACCGAGAGGCGTCCCGCCGATCCGCCAGCGATGCCGCGCTGGCAAATCCATGCGGCGCGCGGGGTGCATCTCGCCTTGTACATGCTGGTCCTCGCGATTCCGCTCAGCGGCTGGTGGTTCAACTCGGCGTCCGGCGCACCGCTGGTGTGGTTCGACTGGCTGAAACTGCCGGGCCTCGGTGGCTACGATCCGGTCTGGAAGCCGCGCGCGCTGCTGGTTCACCAGACGTTGTTCTGGGTTCTGGTGGTATTGCTGGTGGCGCACGTCGGTGCCGCGTTGTGGCATCACTTCGTGCAGCGCGATGACATATTGCGCAAAATGGTTGTCGGGTCGCGCGACGAACGAGGAGGCGCATGATGAAACGGACAAGTGTCGGGCTGATGCTGTTGCTGGCCTGTGCGCCCGCGCTGGCGCAGAAGTGGGACATGGATGCGGCGCACAGCAACCTTGCCTTCACCAACAGCTACCAGGGCGTCGAATACACCGGCCAGTTCCGGCGCTTCAGCGCGGTGATCGATTACGACCCGAATGACCTCGCGCACGCGAAATTCGACGTCAGCATCGACATCACCAGTCTCGATACACGGAACAGCGAGCGCGACCAGGCGGCATTGGGCGCGGACTTCTTCGACACCGCGAAATTCCCCAAGGCGCATTTCGTCACCAGCGCATTCCGCAAGACCGCGGACGGCAAGGTCGTTGCCGATGGCGTGTTGACGTTGCGAGGCGTCAGCAAGCCCGTCGTGCTGGCGGTGTCGTTCAAGCCGGGTGGCAACACCGCCACGCTGGACGTGGCGGCGCAATTGAAGCGGCTCGATTTCGGCGTCGGCACGGGGCAGTGGGCCGATTCTTCGATGATCGGCAATGGCGTGACGGTGCACGGGCACCTGTCATTGAAACGCTGAGGTCCCGCGCATAGCGTGTGCTTGTCATCCCGGTGAAGGCCGGGATCCAGTTGCTTCCGCAAGGAACATGACCAGATTCTGGCCATCGAACGGCCAGCCCAGTTCCCGGCCGGATTCCCCGTCGCGCAACAACGGCACGCGTTCGCCGTAGCGCGCTTCAAGCTCCTCGTCGCCGTCGATCCAGACGCTCTCGAAATCCCGCACGCGCGCGCGCGCCAGCAGCGCGACGGCCTCGTCGCACAGCTTGCAGTCGTCGCGCTGGTAAAGCAGCAAATGCATGGTCCGTCGGTCGGCGCCCGTTTGGATGGCAAGCGCTTACAATAGCGTCAGTCTGCACGTGCTTGTATTCCCACGCGGCCGCGTTCAGCGGCATGATTTGCAATGTCCGCTGGAACGCGGCCGTTGCGGCAAGGTCTGAATCCCATGGCGGTAAGTGTTTTCGATGTCTTCAAGATTGGTATCGGACCGTCGTCATCGCACACGATCGGGCCGATGCGCGCGGCCGCGCGTTTCGTGGAACGCTGGCTCGTCGAGACGGGCGACATGGCGCGCGTCGCGCGGGTGACCGTGGAGCTGTACGGCTCGCTCGCGATGACGGGGCGAGGGCACGGCACCGACAAGGCGGTGCTGTGCGGCCTGGAGGGCAACTGGCCGGACCGGATCGATCCCGACGCGATCCCGCCGCTGCTGGCGCGCGTTCGCGGCAGCGAGCGCATCCATCTCGGCGGCAAGCGCGAGATCGCGTTCGACGAAAAGACCGATCTGATCTGGAACAAGCGCCAGAAGTTGCCGTATCACGTCAATGGCATGCGTTACACCGCATTCGACGCAGCGGGCGGGGTGATCGTCACGCGCGATTACTACTCCGTGGGTGGCGGCTTCGTGGTCAACGCCGACGAAGCCGCGTCCGATCGCATCGTGGCCGACACCACGCCGTTGCCTTATCCGTTCCATTCCGGCGACGAACTGATGGCGCTGTGCGAACGGCACGGCATGACCATCGCGCAGTTGATGCTGGAGAACGAAAAGGTCTGGCGCGGCGAAGCCGAAATCCGGGCCGGCTTGCTGAGCATCTGGAAAGCGATGCAGGATTGCGTCGCGCGCGGGTTGCGCTCGCCCGGCACGCTGCCCGGCGGGCTGCACGTCGCGCGCCGGGCGCCGGCAATGTATGCGGAACTGCGCGATCGCCCGGAGGCGTCGCTGAAGGATCCGCTGACGATCCTCGACTGGGTGAACCTGTATGCGCTCGCCGTCAACGAGGAGAACGCCGCCGGTGGCCGCGTCGTCACGGCGCCGACCAATGGCGCGGCCGGCATCGTGCCCGCGGTGCTGCACTACTACGACCGCTTCTGCCCGAAGTCGAACGAGCAGGGCGTGATCGATTTCCTGCTTACCGCCGGCGCGATCGGCATCCTCTACAAGGAAAACGCCTCGATCAGCGGCGCCGAAGTCGGCTGCCAGGGCGAAGTCGGCGTCGCCTGTT
>DATEKI010000131.1:0-2192 GCA_035277545.1 Rhodanobacteraceae bacterium
TCGTGGCGCCCTGCGCGTCGCAACGCAGCGCGGGTGCCGGCGCCCGGTGCAAGCGGCGTGGCGCGGCTGCGCAACGCGTCGAGCCGCAGCGCGAACTTCACCGCGGCGGGACTGGTGAAAATGGCGACGTCGCACGCCAGCGCCATCCGCAATGCTGCGCGCGCCGCGCGCGCATCGGACGCCGCACGCAGGCTCGAACCCGGCAGCAGCAGCGGCGTGCCGCCCAGCGCCCGGACCCGGCGTGCCCATGCGGCGCCCGTGCCGACCGGGCGCGTGATGGCGATGCGGGTTCCCTTGAGCGGCCGCGGGAGGGTCATGTGCCGATGATAGGCCAGCGCGCGCACGCCTTGTCGTCCCGCAGGCAGCGCGTCAGACTGGTGCGATGGATGCGAATACCTCACCGGCCGCGACACTCGAGCGCGAAATCCTCGAACGTATTCCGCTTGCGCGGGCGATGCAGCTTGCGGTGCCGCGCTACAGCGGCGACGAACTGGAAATGACCGCGCCGCTCGCGCCCAACATCAACGACAAGGGCTGTGCATTCGGCGGCAGCATGGCGTCGCTCCTGACGCTGGCCGGCTGGGGACTGATCGAACTTGGCCTGCGTGCGGAAGGGTTCGATTGCGACATCTACGTCGGCGATTCGCAGTTGCGCTACCGCGAACCGGTGTGGGGTGAATTGCGCGCGGTCGCGCGCTTCGCCGAGGCGGGTGCGTTGGCGCGCGTGGTCGAGGCCGTGCGCGAACAAGGCAAGGCCCGTGCCGATGTCCTGTGCGAAATCGCCGGTGAGCATGGCGTGGCGGCCACGCTGACCGCGCGCTTTGTCGCCAAGCTGCGCCGGCAGGCGTGATACGGCACAATCGCGGGCACGCCGTTGGAGGAGTTCGGGCCTGCCAACGCCATGCCATGCGACCGCGCCGTCGGCTGTTTGCCCGCGGGGCAAGGAAGAGTGAGGAAGATGTATGACGATACATAGACGAGCGATGACGCAGCCATGCGGGCAAACAGCCCCGGCCCGAAGGGTTGCTCCGCAGCGGCCGCCATCCATCGGTGCGCACCTTGACCAGAGAACCACTCTGGCACTGCGACGCGCGCCTCGTCTGGCAACCACTGCGGAAGCAACGCGGTTCGTTTGGCATGGCGTTGGCAGGCCCTGCATGCGTCGTTTGGTCATCGCGGGTGCCGCGTTGCTGCTGCTGGCCGGCTGCGCGACCCTGCAGAACAAGAACACCTTGCGGGACGACACGCTCGACAGCTACGCCGCGGCGCTGCGCTGGGGCGATTTCCAGGGCGCATGGAACTATGTCGACCCTGCGGTGCGTGCTGCGCATCCGCTGACGCCCCAGCAGAAGGCGCTCTACAACACCGTGCGCGTGGCCGAATACGATGCGGAGGGCATCGTCGCGACCGATCCCGACACCATCCAGCAGACCGCGCAGATCAGCCTGATCGTCAAGACCAGCCAGCGTGTCTACAACGTCATCGATCACCAGACCTGGCACTGGGATGCCAAGGCCAAGCACTGGTGGCTGGAGTCGGGGTTGCCGGACATCAATGCCGGAACCCCCGAATAACCTGCTGCGCTGCTCGCCACATCCCTTTGGCTCGCCTTTCAGGCCGACTTCGTCGTTCAGCGGCAATCCCTGCCGATTTGGTCGCGAAGGTTTTTCGGAGGTTCGGTTAGCAGTGGTGCAGCGTTTCCCGTGTTCGCGGATAATGCGCGGTCCGCTCTGGATCAAGACCCTTCGATGCACGAGTTCCTGACCCGCCTGCCGTCGTTCCTCGGCCACAACATCCTGTTGGTGGCCGCGTTCATCGTGATCATCCTGGCCTTGATCGGCCTGGAAGTGTCGCGCAAGTTCCGCGGTTTCCGCGAACTGACCCCCGCCGCACTGGTGCAGGTGATCAACCGCGGCGAGCCACTGGTGATAGACCTGTCCGCGATCGCGGATTTCGAGAAGGGCCACATCGCGGGCTCGAAGCACGTCGCGCCCAGCCAGTTCGATCCCGAGAACAAGGATCTCGCGAAGGCCAAGGGCCTGCAGATCGTCACCGTGTGCAAGAGCGGCGTGGAATCCGCCAAGGCCGCCAAGCGCCTGGTCAAGGCCGGCTTCACCAACGTCGCCACGCTCGCCGGCGGCATCAATGCGTGGAAGCAGGCGGACTTGCCGCTGGCCAAGGGCAAGCGCTGA
>DATEKI010000132.1:0-10080 GCA_035277545.1 Rhodanobacteraceae bacterium
CGACATGCTGCTGCGCGCCGCCGATACCTACGACGGCGAGGTGAAATCGGCGATCGACAAGATGCTGTCGGCGCTGGTGCCGATCCTGACCATCGTGATGGCGCTGCTGGTCGCCGGCATCATGATGTCCATCCTGCTGCCGCTGCTGAGCTTGACCGGCAGCATCCAGTGAATGGTGCGCCGTTATTCGTGAAAGGGTCTTGCGTCACTGAATCGACATCCACCCACAACCCCCGCTGCGCTGCGCGCAGCCGCCCCCTTGACTCGAGGGGGCCGGAAGCCCGACCTTCGCAATTCGATACGAGGACCGCACATGTCTGTCTCGATTCTTTCCGCTTCGCCGCGCTATCGACGTGGTTTCACGTTGCTGGAAATGCTCGCCGTCATCGTGCTGCTCGGCATCGTCGGCGTGATCGTGGCGCGTTCGGTTTCCGGGCGCGTGGACACCGGCAAGTGGGATGCCGGCAAGATCGGCGTGACCAAGCTGGATCAGGACGTGCAGGCGTATGCGCTGGACAACGGCTCGCCGCCGAAGGCGCTCGACGACCTGATCACCAAGCCGTTGAATGCGCCGTCATGGAACGGTCCGTATGCCAAGCCGGCCGATCTCAACGATCCGTTTGGCCATCCATACGGCTATGTTTACCCGGGCAGGCATGGTCAGTACGACATCATCTTCTACGGCCGCGACGGCAAGCCCGGTGGCGAGGGCATCGATCGTGACTACGGCAACTGGCAATAAGCAGGGCCGGGACGCCGCGCGGGGTTTCACCCTGATCGAAATGCTGGCCGTGATCGTGCTGATCGCGATCGCCGCAAGCGTGACCGCCGTCGCGCTGCATGGCCGCAGCCGCGGCGACTTGCAGGCGGCCGCGCAACGCGTCGCGGCCGGCTTGCGCGACACCCGCACGCGCGCGATGGCGGCCGGCAAGCCGCAATGGTTCAGCGTGGACCTGCGTGCACATGCCTACACGGTACCCGGGCGCGATCCGCGCGACTTGCCGGCGGACGCGACCGTGCGTGTCGAATCGGCCGCCGAGGCCGGCAGGCAGCCCGGTCTCGCGCGCATCGGCTATTTCCCGGACGGCAGTTCCAGCGGCGGCAACGTCACTCTGAGCGAAGACCGGCGCAGCGCGCGCGTGGACGTGGACTGGCTGACCGGTGCGGTGACCGTCAGCAGCGGAGCGCCGCGATGAGCGAGCGCCCGCGCGGGTTCACCTTGATCGAAGTGCTGGCCGCGATCGCCCTGCTGGCGATCGCGTTCGCGATCGGGCTGGGTGCGCTGGGGAAATCCGCGCAGAATGCCGTGCGTGCCGTTGCGCTGGATGCCGCGGTCGAGCACGCGCAGAGCCTGTTCGCGGAACAGGGCATGGTCGCGCCATTGAAGGATGAAAGCACCGAGGGGACCTTCGACGACGGGATGCGCTGGACGTTGAAGGTGCACGCGCTGCCCCGGTCGGCGCAGCGCGCGGGTGCCGCGGCCGTCGCACTGCAGCAGGGCGGCGTGATGATGGCGCAGGCGGCGGCAATCGAACTTTGGCAGCTCGATGCGACGGTGCAATACGGCGCGGGCCGCGTCCTGAGGTTGTCGACCCAACGCGCGCAGGCCGCTCCGGCGCGGGACGCGGACGAATGAAGCGTGCGATCCGCCAACACGGTTTCACGCTGCTGGAAATCCTGCTGGCGCTGGCGCTGCTCGCGTTCGTGATGCTGGGTGTATGGGGCGCCATGCGAGGTGCCGCGCACGTCACCCGTTCCGCCGATGCCGTGATGGCGCAGGGCGAATCCGTGCGCACCGTGCAGCAATTCCTGCGCCGTTACATCGGTGCCGCGGAGCCGCAACCGTTCACGATGACGGATGGGTCGGCCGCGCGCATGTTCCGGGGTGACGCGGCTTCGATGGAGTACGTCGCGCCCTTGCCGATGCAATCCGGCCATGCGGGTTTGTACATCCAGGCGGTGAGCCTGCAAAAGGAAGGCGCGGGCATGGCGCTGCGTCTCTCGTACCAGCCCTACACGGAACAGCCATCGGCGAATGGCCAGCCGGTCGAACACGTGTTGCTGACGGATCTTCGCGGCGGCCACTTCGAGTACCTCGCGGCTGCCGCATTCGGCAAGCCGGCGGCATGGCGCGATGACTGGCGAGCCACGAATGGATTGCCGCTGGCGGTGCGCATCCATCTCGATCCCGCGTGGCGCACGCGGGTCGGATTTCCGGACATGGTGATCCCGGTGCATGCGGGCCAGGGTTTCGGCGCCCAGATCGGGGGGGCGCGATGATCCTGCGCAAGCGCAAGCGCGAGCGCGGCACGGCCCTGCTGCTGGTGTTGTGGGCGACGGTGCTGCTCGCGGCGCTGCTTGCGGGCGTGGCGGCGGCGTCGCGCAGCCACGGGCAGGCCGCGCTGTACGGCGCTGAGCATGCGCGGGCCGAACTTGCCGCGGAGGCGGGTTTGGCGCAAGCCGTCGCGGGCCTGCGCGCGCCGGACCAGCAGCATCAATGGGTGCCGGACGGGCGGCCCTACACCTTCACCTTCGACGGCGCGAAAGTCACCGTCAGGGTGGTCGACGTGAGCGGCATGGCCGACCTCAACGCCGCGCCGGCCACGCTGCTGCGCGGCATTTTCCAGGCCGCGGGCGCGGATGCCCTGCGCGCCGGCCAGTTGGCGGACGCGGTGGTGACCACGCGCGGCGGCGTTTCGGGCAAGCCCGGCCAGCCATTCCGCGCGATCGACCAGCTGGCGCGGCTGCAGGGCATGGACCTGGCGCTTTTCGGCAAGGTGGAAAACACGGTCACGGTGTATTCGGGCCGCAATTTCCCGGATGCGTCGTATGCCGGTGCGCTGGTGCTGGCGTCGCTGCGCGGCGTCGATGCCGCGCAGGCCGGGGCGTTGGTGGATGCAAGGCGCAAGCGCGCGGCGCAGCGGGGCGCGGGCAACGGCCAGGCGTTCGGCGCGGTCGCGAACGGACCGCTGGTGGCCGGGTACGGTGGCGTGGTGGAACGCGTCTTCAGCGTCGCGGAAATGCCGGACGGCAACCGCGCAGGCCTGGACGTGACGATACGCCTGGCGTTGACGGGAACCCAGGCACGCCCGTACAAAGTGCTCGACTGGCGCAGCGGTTTCACTTCGGCGCCCTGACCCGACCCCGTCCATGGCCACCGCGAGCGCACCATCCATCGAACGCATGAAGCTTGCCTGGTCACGCTCGGCGGGGCCGGGATTCCTGCGTTGGTGGGGTGGCGAACTGGCCGCATTGCTGCCGGCGCGCATCCGCGCGTGGCTGCAACGTGGTCCCGATGTGCTGCGTTTGACGATGGATGCGGACGCGTTGCTCGTGAAGCGCGCACGGACGGGCGGCGTGTTGGCCACGATTCCGGCTGAGCTCCCCGTCGAAACCCAGCGCGCGGCCTTCGCGAGCGCGTGCGTGGGGATCGATCCGGATGATCGCCGCCTGGTGCTGGTGGTGGCGGGAACCTCGGTGCTGCAGCGGCGCCTGCTGATGCCTCTGGCCGCCGCGGCCGATCCGCGCAAGGTCGTCGGTTACGAACTCGACCGGCAGACGCCGTTCAAACCCGACCAGCTTTATTACGACGTACGCGTCGGCCCGGTGCCGGCGCCCGCGGGCCAGGTGGCCCTGGACTTGTACGCCGCGCCGCGGGCCGAGCTCGATCCGATGCTCGAACGTCTGGCGGCGATGGGCGTCTACCCCGATTGCGTGGACGTGCAGGCAGCCGGAGGCGCGCTCGCGGGCGTGGATTTGCTGCCGGCGGGACGCCGCCCGCGCAGGCTGGACAAGCGGCGGCGCCTGAACTGGCTGCTCGCCGCGGGCTGCGTCCTGCTGGCGGTGCTGGTGCTGGCGCAGTGGCTGGGCAATCGCCGCGCGGCGTTGGCGAAGATGCAGGACGAGGTGGACGCGATGCGCGCCCAGGCGACCCAATCCGAACAGTTGCGCGCGCAATTGACGGCGGCGACCGCCGCTTCGCAATTCCTGGTGAAGCGCAAGGCCGAGAATCCGCCGCCGCTCGCGGTCCTCGACGAACTGACCCGGCGCATGCCGGCGACGGCTTGGCTGGACGCGATGACGCTGGACGATTCCGGTGGCCTCGACATCAAGGGCGAAGCCGACAAGGCCGCGGCGCTGGTCGACAAGCTGGGCGGTTCGAAGGTGTTCGGCGAACCCAAGCTGCAGGGCGTGATCCAGCCCGACCCCGCCACCGGCAAGGAACGCTTCGAGCTGACGGCGCGCGTCAGGGAACAGGCCCCCGCCGATGCGCATTGACGCCAAGCGCATGACGCCGATGCAATCGCGCCTCGCCGCGATCGTGCTGGCGTTGCTGGCGCTGGCGGTCGCGTATTTCCTGCTGCTGCACTGGTGGTTCGTGGCGCCGCTGGTGAGCGTGGACGGCCAGATGCACGACCTGCAATCGATCCACGCGAAGTACGCCGCGGCGATCGCCGAGCAGCCGCTGCTGCGCAGGCGTGTCGCGGAACTGGAACGCGGCGGCGCCTCCGTCAACGCATTTCTCTCTGCCACCGATCCCAGCACCGCTTCGGCCGACCTGATCCAGCGCGCCACCGACGTGGTGGCTGCGCACGAACACGAGGGCGCGGGTTGCAGCATGCCTTCCAAGATGCCGATCGAGCAGGACAGCGGCAACGAACCGTTCCGCCGCGTGAGCGTCAGCATCACGCTCGATTGCGGCATGCAACCGCTGGCCGCGGTGCTGCATGATTTCGACCGCGGGTTGCCGTACCTGTTCGTGGACAACCTGACCGTCGCCCGCTCGCCCACGGGCCGCATGCAGGCGCAGCTTTCGCTGTCGGGTTACCTGCGCCCGTCGAGTCCGTCGCCATGAACGCCGCCGACCGCCGCCGCCTTACGCCGTCGCTGGGCATCCTGGCCGCGGCGCTGCTGCTGGTCCTGATCGCGCTTTGGCTGGGTCTCGGACGTGGCGCGCACTGGCGAGACAAGGCCACGCCGCCGAAATTGCCGCCGCCCGGAACCAACCTGCCGGCGCCTGCCGTGCCGCCCCTGGACCAGTACGCCGCGGTCTGGCAGCACCCGTTGTTCAATCCTTCGCGCGCGCCCGAAGCCGCGGCCGGCAACGGCGACGAGGCCACCGGCGACCTGCAGTTGACCGGCGTGATCATGCTGCCCGACCTGAAGATGGCGATCCTGCACGACAGGACCAACAACAGGGATTACCGCATCATCGAAGGGCAGCCATCCCGCGGCGGCCCCGTGCTGGTCGAATTGCACCCGCGCAGCGCAGTGGTGGATACCTCGGGTTCCCGGGTGAACCTGCAGCTGATCCCCGGCCCGGCGCCCGGCACCAGCGCCCCCGCGCAGGACGGCGCGGAGCCGCAGCAAAGCGCGGGGCAGGGCGCATCTGCTATGGTCTCGCGCCAAGCGCAAGGCGATTCGGGGCGCCAGGTGCCCATGGCCGGGCCCGGCGGCCAGGCGTCCGTCGAAGCGCGCGCCCGGCAACTGAGGGCGCGCATCGAAGCGGCGCGGCGCCGTGCGGCACGCCAGCACGATGGTGGCGGTTGATTCAAAGCCGGCGTGACCGGTTTCATGCGGTTCGATCGTCTGGAGAGCACGACGTGTACAAGAAGCTGGCTACGCTGGGCATCATTTGTACCGCCGGGGTATTGGCCGGTTGCACGCCGCAGCTTCGCCCGAGCAATGACTACAGCCTGCAGCGCGAGGCGATCGCCGGCACCCACAAGCCGGTGCCCCAGCCGCTCGACGTCGGCACCGGCCAGCAGAACCAGGCGCTCGCGAACGCCGAGGCGCCACAGCAACAGTACGGCACCGGCGTATTCATCAACGCGGCCGCCGCGCACGGAAAATCCGGTGGCGCCGCGAACGCGGGCGGCACCATCACCTTCAACTTCGACAACCAGCCGGTACAGGCGGCCGTCAAGGCCATCCTCGGCGACGTGCTGCACGCCAATTATTCGATCGCGCCCGACGTCAAGGGCACGGTGACGTTTGCAACCTCGCAGCCGGTCACCGAGAGCGAGGTGCTGCCGATCCTGCAGATGCTGCTGTCGTGGACCGGCAATGCCCTGGTCCGGCAGGGCGGACGTTACCTCGTGATGCCGATCGACCAGGCGGCGGCCGGCAACCTGGTGCCGGGGCTGGGCGCGGTGTCGCCCGGTGCGGGTTATGCGGCGCGCCTGTTCCCGCTGCATTACGTGTCCGCCGAGGCGATGCAGAAACTGCTGAAGCCGTTCGCGGATCCCAAGGCGTTCCTGCTGGTCGATCCGCTGCGCAACATCCTGGTGATGGGCGGCACGCCCGACGAACTCGCCAACTACCAGCGCATCGTGCGCACCTTCGACGTGGATTGGCTGCGCGGGATGTCGGTGGCGGTCATCCCGCTGGAACACGTGCAGGCCGCGGAACTGGTCGGCCAACTGGAAACGATTTTCAGCGAGCAGGGCGGCGGGAAGGACGAAACCCAGCAGAAGGTTCCTGGCAGCAACGTCACGGTGACCTTCGCCAATTCCGGTTCAACGGCCGCGGGTAGCCTGTCCAGCATGGTCCGCCTGATCCCGCTCAAGCAGAGCAATTCGCTGGTGGTGATCACCTCGCAACCGTCTTACATCGACGAAGTGCGCCGCCTGGTCACGACCATCGACAACGGCGCCGGCAATGCATCGGGGCTGTACGTCTACAACGTGCTCAATGTGAAGGCCTCGGACCTCGCCAAGCACCTCAACGAATTGTTCGGCAACAACAGCAACGGCAACTACCAGAACCAGGCCGGGGTGGTGGCGCCCGGATTCTCGCCGCTGGAACAGACGGGCCAGGGCCGGCTCGGCGCACAGCAGGGGTTCGGCTCGTTCGCGCAGGACAGCACCTTCGGGGGTACCGACAACGGCAGCGGTGACCTGTTCGGCGGCAGCGGAAGCAGCAGCGACAGCAGCATGGTTTTCGGTTCCACCCAGAGCCGCCGCCAGCAGCAGGGCAACCAGGGCAGCGTCGCCTTCACGACCAGTGAAGGCGTGCGCATCGCGGCAGTCAACGAAAACAACCAATTGCTGATCCGGGCGACGCCGAGCGCGTGGCAGAAGCTGCTGCCGGTGATTCAGCGCCTCGACGAGAAGCCGCTGCAGGTACAGATCGAAACCAAGGTGCTGGAAGTCAACCTGACCGGTGAATTCCAGTTCGGCGTGCAGTATTACCTCGGCGGCCTGATCGGCACGCAGCCCGGTTCGCCGCCCAACACCAACGAATCGTACCACCGCCATCAGGGTGCCGCGGGCCTGGGCGGCGTGCAGTATGCGACGTCGGATGCGTTGTTCTATTCGTTCGCCGGCAACAAGCTGCAGTTCGCGCTGAGCGCGCTGGAGACCAGCGGCGATGCCAAGGTCCTGTCGGCGCCCTCGACGGTCGTGCTCAACAACCAGGAAACCACGTTCAAGGTTGGCGAGAAAATTCCGATCGTGCAGACCTACCTGGTGCCGGGCGTCGGGTCCACCGCCACGAATTACAACGCGGGCCAGGTGCAATACATCGACACCGGCGTGCTGCTGGACGTGGTGCCACGCGTGAGCCCGGGTGGGCTGGTGTACCTGGACGTGCAACAGGTCGTCAGCAAGCCTTCCGCCACCACCGACAAGAACGGCAACTACACCATTTCCAACCGTGCGCTCTCGACCGAAGTCGCGGTGCAGAGCGGGCAGACGGTGTTGCTGGGCGGCCTGATCCAGCAGACCGACAGCGTCCAGGACAATGGCGTCCCGTTCCTCAACCGCATTCCGGTGCTGGGGCGCTTGTTCGGCACCACCGATCGCAATACAGCGCGTACCGAGCTGATCGTGCTGATCACGCCACGCATCATCCGCAACCCAGAGGAAGCGCGCCGGAACACCGACGAATACGAAAGCCAGTTCGAATCGTTGAAGCCGATCCTGCCGGGAGGCAGCGCCAGCAGTACGCCCGCTGCCGGAAGCGACGCTGGTGCCTCCCCCGCGACGCCGGCGGAAACTTCGCCCGCGAACGATGCGCCCGCGCCCGCGGCCGCACCGTCGGGCGGATGGGCCGTGCAGGTGGCGTCCTTCACCAGCGATGCCGACGCGCAGGCCTTGCGCGGCAGGCTGCAGCAGCTTGGCTTCGCAAGCTATGTCGAAAGTGCGCAGATTTCCACGGGCACGGCCTGGCGGGTCCGCGCCGGTCCCGTCGTCAGCCGTGATGCCGCCGAACGCCTGCGCGCGGTGATCGCCGATGGCTTGCACATCAGCGGCATGCAGGTCCTCAAACAATAGATTGCGTCACCAGCCTCGTGATGGTGTTTCGAGGGGGAGCAATGAAACGTTCTGCGCTTCTGCTTGGATCAGCCCTGCTCGCCGTGACGGGAGGCGCTGCGTTTGCGGCAATCGCCAATGTCGAGGCCAGTATGGTCGTCACGGGCGCGATCACCGTCAATCCAGAGGGCGGTGTGCAAAGTTACACCGTGCAGGATCTGGACAAGCTCCCGCCCGCCGTGCAGCAGATCATCCGGACGACGGTGCCGCGTTGGCAGTTCGTTCCGATCATGGCTGACGGTCAGGGCGTGACGGCAAGGGCTGGCATGTCGCTGCGGATCGTTGCGGACATGACCGACGAGCAGCACGCCACGATCCGTGTTGCAAGCGCCGCGTTCGGGTGTGACGCGCGACCCAAGAGCAATCTTCCCGGCGAATGTCCCGCCGGCACGGCCGTTCGCTACGTCCGTCGGCAACCGCCCGACTATCCGATCGAAGCGGTGAAGGCAGGCGTAGGGGGTGAGGTGTTTCTGGTGATCCAGGTTGGTCGCGATGGACAGGTGACACAGGCTGCCGCGCGACAGGTCAATCTGTATCGACTGACCGACGAGCCCGCGTATTACAGAAAGCTGCTCGCCGCGGCCTCGTTGCAGGCGGCGCGCAAATGGCATTTCAGCATTCCGACGACGGGTTCGGATATCGCGAAGGATCACTGGATCGTGCAGGTCCCGATCAATTACACGGTGGGTGGCGTGCCAAGCGATGCCTGCGGGGCCATACCCTGTCCCCGCCAGAATCCATATGCTTGGAGAGCATACATTCCAGGTCCCCTGCAGGACATTCCCTGGGATCACGAGGAAACTTCGGGCGCGTCCACCACCAGCGGCGACGCGATCGCGAACGGTGGATTGTTTGTCAGGGACACGCGCTTCGTCCTGAAAACCACTTTGGCAGAAGGTAACGGCCGGTCCTGATCGTCACCACTGCGATGGGCAGGCCGCTAGACTGCGCGGATGCCCGCAACGCCGACGTCCATCCTCATCGTCGCCGCCGACAGCGGCGCGCCGCTGCGTGAATGCGTGGCACGCGCACTGGCGTCGAGCGTGCCGGTGGAGTTGATCCTCGTCGACAACGCGTCGCGCGACGGTGTGCCGCAGGCGCTGGCGCGCGCCCACGAGCATGATGAACGCCTGCGCGTGATCTACAACCACGCGAATCTCGGCTTCGGGCCGGCCGTCAACGTCGCCGCGCGCCATGCGCGTGGTGACACGCTGCTGATCCTGAATCCGGATTGCCTGCTGGAGAAGGACACGCTGGCGCGCATGCTCGGCGTGCTGCGCGCGAAGCCCGGCGCGGGACTCGTGGGGGCGGTGGTGTGCGACGCGGACGGCACGCCCGATCCGGCCTCCTGGCGCCGCGATCCGCTGCTGCGCCGCTCGTTGAACGAGATGACGGGACGCGCGAAGCGCGGGACGGGAAATCCCGGCCACGAAGGCGTGGATGTGCCGGGTCCGATTCCCGATGCGGTCATCGAGGCCGAGAATGTTTCAGGTGCGCTGATGCTGCTGCCGCGCGCGTTGTTCGAACGCTTGAACGGTTTCGACGAAGACTACTTCCTGCATTGCGAAGACCTCGACCTGTGCCGGCGCGTGCGCGACGCGGGCTACTCGGTGTGGCTCGCGGGCGACGTGCGGGTACTCCACGCGAAGGGCGGCTCCAGCGCGCACCGTCCCGTGTTCGTCAGCTACCATAAGCACCGAGGCATGTGGCGCTGGTTCCGGAAGTTCGATCCATCCGCGCGCAGGCCGGCGACGCGCGCGCTGGT
>DATEKI010000133.1:0-6966 GCA_035277545.1 Rhodanobacteraceae bacterium
AATAAGCGCCGCCGCTTCCTGCGCGACGCGCTGGCGTTGACGGGCGCGGTGGCGGTGGGCGGTTGCGACAAACTCTCCGAGACCGGTTGGGCACCGAAAGTGCTGGGCAGCGCGACCGCGTTGAGCCATGCCGCGCAACGCGGGCTCTCGCGCAACGCGATGGCACGCGAATACGGCGAAGCGGACATCTCGCCGGTGTTCCGACCCAACGGCAGCACCGATCCGCAATCGAAGGAATATCGCGCGCTCGCCGCGAACGGCTTTCGCGATTACCGGCTGGCGGTTGGCGGACTGGTCGCGCATCCACTGTCGCTGTCGCTCGACCAATTGCGCGCATTGCCCAACCGCACCCAGATCACCCGCCACGATTGCGTGGAAGGCTGGAGCGTGATCGGCAAGTGGACCGGCGTGCAGCTGTCGCGCGTGCTGGAAATGGCGCAACCGACCAAAGCCGCGCGCTACGTGGTGTTCCGCTGCTACGACGCGATGGACGACGGCAGCGAATACTACGAATCGCTGGGCTTCGACGACGCGTACCATCCGCAGACCCTGCTGGCCTGGGAACTCAACGGCAAGACCTTGCCGATCCCGAATGGCGCGCCACTGCGCCTGCGGGTGCCGCGCCAGCTCGGCTACAAGATGGCGAAATACCTGCGCCGCATCGACCTGGTCGCCTCGTTCAAGGACATCGGGGACGGCAACGGCGGCTACTGGGAAGACCAGGGCTACCAATGGTATGCGGGTATTTAGGGAAGAAACCTTCGAAGCGGCTGTCGTGAAAAGTCGGGCCAGGGAAGGCCGTTGCGGACTGGCAAGAACGATGATCGACTTCGTTGAACGTAACGTTTGCCGAAGCCGCGATCAGGGACGATCGCATGAATCAATGATGCCAACGGCGCTCGTGCCGCCAATGCCGCGCGCGCTTGATGATCCAGCGCGACGCGAACGGCAGTACCGCCAGCAGCGCCAGCGACACGATCATCGGCAGCGACACCAATTCCCGCGCACTCCTGGCGTGTGCAACGCGGGTACCCGCGTTCACGTACACGGCAGTGCCAACCAGCATCCCGATCTGCGTCACCCAGTAAAACGTCCACGCCCGCATGTGGGTCAGGCCCATCAGCAGGTTCACGAGGAAGAACGGGAAGATCGGCACCAGCCGGATATTGAGCAGGTAGAACGCACCGTCGTGTTCGATCCCCGCGTCGATCTTGTGCAGACGGTGCGCGAAGCGGCGGCGCAACGCATCCTTGAACACGAATCGCGAGGCCAGCATCACCAGCATGGCGCCGATCGCGGAGCCGAACGACATCAGCACCGTGCCTTCGAACAAACCGAAGATCGCGCCCGCCGCCAACGTCGTCACGGTCAGCAGCGGCAACGACAACAGCACGATCGCGATCAGCACCCCGAGGAACGCGAACGCCAGCCGCCACGGATGCGCCGCCTGCGTGGCGGCAAGCCACGCACGACTGCGCTGCAGCGTCGCGAGATCGAAGTGGTTCTGCGCGCCGGAAACGAAAAAAGCCGTCACCGCACCAATGGCAGCGACGACCAACACGGTGCGGAGCAACCAGCTCCATTGTTGGCGGGACAGCATGTTTCCAGCATGCGCGGCGGTGCGTGAACGGCGCGTGCGGCCTTTACCGGCAGCCGTGCGCCGGTGCAGCATGTCGCGAAACCACCGGGAATGCCCTTGCCCGACTCCACCACCCTGACACACCGCCTCCGGCGCGACCACCTGCTGCAGTCACTGTTGCTGCTGGTTCTCGTGCCCGCGATCCTCGACCACCGCGCACCGGCCGAATACCTGCGCTGGCTCGACCTGCCAACGCTTGCGGGGCTGTGTGGCTTGCTGGTCCTTACCCAGGGCGTGCGCGACAGCGGTCATGTGCAACGCTTCGCCCTGCACCTTGTCTCGCGGTTGCGCGACGTGCGCGCGCTGGCGTTCGGGCTGGTGGTTCTTGCCGCAGCGCTGGCGACGGTGCTCACCAACGATGTCGCATTGTTCCTCGTCGTTCCTTTGACGCTCGCGATCGACCGCATCGCGCGCATCCCCCGCCAGCGGCTGGTGATCTTCGAAGCGCTCGCGGTGAACGCGGGCTCGACCTTCAGCCCGATCGGCAATCCGCAGAACCTGTTGCTGTGGCAGCACTCCGGGCTCGGCTTTTTCAGCTACGTCGCGGCGCTGGCCCCGACCGGCGCGATATTGCTGGTCGTGCTGCTGGTCGGGTGCGGCTTTGCTTTTCCGGCCGCGCCATTGCAGCTGGACGAAGAGCGCGTCGACCGCGCGCCGCTCGATACGCCCCTGCTCGCTGGCTCGGTGCTGCTGCTGGCGGCCATGGTGGCCGCGCTGCAGTTCGGCGTCGCGATTCCCGCCGCATTGATCGTGATCGTCATCGGACTCGTGTTTTACCGGCGCGTGCTCGCGGGCGTGGACTGGCTGCTGCTGGTGACGTTCGCCGCGATGTTCGTGGGTCTGGGGCATCTCGCCGCGTTGCCCGTCGTGCAGGCGCACGTCGGCGCGCTGGCGTGGCACGACCCGCGCATCACCTACGCGGGCGGCATCGCGCTTTCACAGGTCATCAGCAACGTGCCGGCCGCCGTAGCCTTGCAGCATTACGTGCCGGACCTGACGCTGCTCGCGGCAGCGGTGAACATCGGCGGCTCGGGACTGATGATCGGTTCGCTCGCCAACCTCATCGCCTTGCGGCTCGAGGGTAGCCGCGGCATCGGCTGGCGATTCCACGCGTGGTCGATTCCGTATCTCGTGGTTACCGCGGTGCTGGTGGCGCTTGTATCGCTACGGTGAGTCGTAGGGCGGGTGCCAACCCGCCGTTCGTACGCAAGTCGTACGGTCGGCGGGATACGCCGCTACGCGGCTTCTCCCGCCCTACACCACTTCGTGCAACACGCGTCGATCGATTTCCGCGATCGTGCGCACGCCGCACAACACCATCGTCAGGTCGAGTTCGCGCCGTATCAGGTCCAGCATCGTGGTGACACCGGCTTCGCCCAGCGCGCCGAGACCGTACACGAACGCGCGACCGATCATCACCGCGCGCGCGCCCAGCGCTAGCGCCTTCAGCACGTCCTGGCCCGAACGCACGCCGCCGTCCAGCCACACTTCGCAATCGCGGCCAATACGTGACGCGATTTCCGGCAACACGCTTATCGATGACGGCGCGCCGTCGAGCTGGCGGCCACCGTGGTTGGACACGACGATCGCATCCGCGCCGCAATCCGCCGCGCGTCGTGCATCGTCGGGGTCGAGCACGCCCTTCAGGATCAGCTTGCCGCCCCAGCGGTTCTTGATCCATTCGACATCGTTCCAGTTCAAACCACGATCGAACTGCTCGGCCGTCCATGCGGCCAGCGAAGACATGTCGCTGACGCCCTCGACGTGACCCGCGATGTTGCCGAACTGGTGGCGGCGCGTCCCTGCCATCCCGAGGCACCAGCGCGGATGCAGCGCGAGGTTCGCGAGGTTCTTCAGCGTCGGCTTGGGCGGCGTGGACAACCCGTTCTTGATGTCCTTGTGGCGCTGGCCCATCACCTGCAGGTCGAGCGTCAACACCAGCGCGGAACAGCCTGCTGCTTTCGCGCGGTCGATCAGGCGTTCGATGAAACGATGGTCGCGCATCACGTACAACTGAAACCAGAACGGCCGCTTCACGTATGCGGCCACGTCCTCGATCGAACACACGCTCATGGTCGAGAGCGTGAACGGCACGCCGAAATCCAGTGCCGCCTTCGCCGCCAGCATTTCGCCGTCGGCGTGCTGCATCCCGCACAAGCCGACTGGCGCCAACGCGACTGGCAGCGCAACTTCCCGCCCCAACATTGTCGTCGCGGTGGTGCCGCCTTCCACGCCCACCGCGACGCGCTGGTGCAACAGGATGCGTGCGAAGTCTTCCAGGTTCCGACGCAACGTCGTTTCGGTCCACGAACCCGACTCGCAGTAATCCACGAACATCCGCGGCACGCGTTTCAGGTACAGCCGGTGCAGGTCTTCGATGCAGGTGATGGGTGTCATATATCTCCTCACTCTCCGAGGATCGCCGCCGAACAGCAACCGCAGGAAAGCCATCGCGAGCGAAGCCAGATTGCGCGACGCCGGAGCGCAGCAAGCGGAGCGTACACGTCAGTACGTGAGCATTGCGAGCACCCCCGGTGCGCAAGCTGCCGAGCGCAGCAGGCTTTCATCGGTTGCGCGCCAGCCAGTACGGATCATGCTCGTACGGATCGGGCCGTTCGGCCCAGCGCTTGTAGGTCCACTGGTATTGCGCGAAGGCGAGCTCGACGCATTGCTCGACGCCGCGATTGAGCGCCGTGCAGGCCACGCGCAGGTCGGCATCGGCGATGCCCGCCGGTGCCGGCAGGATGCGGATGCGGAAACCGGCGCCGCGAGGCAACCGTTCGGCGAACGCGAACAACACCGTCGCCCCCGTGCGCTGCGCGATGCGCGGCAGCAGCACCATGGTGTTGGCGTCGAGGCCGAAGAACGGCGCGAACTGGCCTTCGCCGCGCTTGGGCTGCTGGTCGGGAAGAATCCCCACCACGCCGCCCGCGGCCAGGCGTTTGTACAGGCTGCGCACGCCCGCGCCTTCGGCGCGCACCTGCTCCGGCTTCAAGTCGCCACGCGCGCGCACCAGCAGCGCTTCCCACGCGGGGTTGCGCGGTGGTGCATACAGGATCGCGATCGGCGTGCGCGCACAAAGCCAGTAATTCAGTAGTTCCCAGCAGCCGAGGTGCGGCGCGGCGACGATCAGGCCGCGCCCCGATTGCAGCGCGGCGTCGAAATGCTCCAGGCCATCCACTTCGCGAACGAGTTCCAGCGCGCGGCGCGCACCGCGGCCCCAGACCGCCGCCATTTCGGTGACGGCGTGTCCGGTTTCGACCAGGCATTCGCGCACCAGTGCGCCGCGCGCCTTGTCATCGAGTTCGGGATGCGCGATCCGCATGTTCACTTCGGTGTGCACGCGTTCGCGCGCGTGCCTGCGCCACCACAGCGGCCGGCCCAGCGCGCTGCCGATCGCGTACAACGCCGGCAGCGGCAGCACGCCCAATGCACGCAACGTCCACCAGGTCAAGGCGACGTACCACTTCACGTGCGCACACCCGTCGCGATGTAGGCGTCATCGGAAAGACCGCTGCCCGCGCGCGCCTTGAAGCGCTTGTAATTCCACTGGTACTGCGGGAACGCGTCGCGCACGCAGGCTTCGATCGCCGCGTTCATCGCCGTGCATGCGACCAGTGGATCGGGGTCGAGCAACGCCGCGGGCGGTTCACGAAAATGCACCCGGAACCCTTGCGGCAGGCGTTCCACGAACAGCATCAGCACGGTCGCCCCGGTTCGCTGCGCGAGCCGCGGCAGCAGGGTCATCGTCAGCGCCGGTACCCCGAAGAACGGCGCGACCACGCTGCCCGCGCGTGGCACGTGATCGGGCATGATCGAGACCACGCCGCCTCCGCGAAGATGCCGGAACACGCGGCGCACGCCGGAATCGTCGATGGGAAACTGGATGCTTGCGCCGCCTTCGCGCAAGCTGCGCAGCAGCATTTCGGCTTGCGGATGGCGCGGCTGGGTATAGAACGTGGCGAACGGCGTGCGCGCACCGACCCAGTAATTGGCGACCTCCCAACTGCCGAGGTGCGGCGCGCACAGGATCAACCCGCGCCTTGCGGCCAGCGCGGCATCGAACCGTTCCTGTCCGCGAACCTCGCGCACATTGGCGAGCGTGCGGCGTGGATTCGTCCAGATGCCGAACACCTCGACCAGGGAAATACCGCATTCGCGCACGCACTGGCGCGCAAGCTCGCAACGCGCCGCGTCATCCAGATCGCGGCGGGCCAGGGCCAGATTCGCTTCCACGACTCGCCGCTTGCGACCGTTGCCGATCCAGAACAGTCCGCCCAACGCCGAGCCGAGCGCGCGGAACACGCGCAGCGGCAGGCGCGCGGTGAGCCACATCAATCCGTAAGCGAGTCGGGTGTACCAGCGCATCGCGGGAGTGTACCCAAGAACGGGAAAGTGCCATCTCGTCGCCCCGGCGCAGCGCCTGCCCCGGAAGTGCTTCTGATCCGGGGCCGGGTCCGGAAAGGAAATTCGTGGTAACGACTGGATGCCGGCCTTCGCCGGCATGACGATCATTGTTACGCTCTACCAAGTCCCGAATCCCAAGTCCCGAGTTCCGAACATGATCGCCCTGCTCCAGCGCGTTACCTCAGCCTCGGTCACCGTGGATGACGAAGCCATCGGCGCCATCGACGCGGGCCTGCTGGTGCTGGTCGCCATCGAGCCCGGCGACGACGAGGCGCAGGCGCAACGGATGTGCGAACGCCTGCTGGGTTACCGGGTGTTCTCCGACGAGGCGGGGCGGATGAACCTTTCCCTCGCCGATACCCACGGCGGCTTGCTGCTGGTGCCGCAGTTCACGCTGGCCGCCGACACTCGCAAGGGCATGCGACCCAGCTTCACCACGGCGGCGACGCCCGAAGAGGGCCGGCGCTGGTTCGATCGGCTGGCGGAACTGGCACGCGCCGCGCACCCGAGGGTTGCAACCGGCCGTTTCGGTGCCCATATGCAGGTGCGACTGGTCAACGATGGCCCCGTGACCATGCTTTTGCGGTCATCCATGACCGCGGCGTAATCAGTGCCTGAAAGGCCTGACATTCCGCAGCTTCGGTGAACACCAGAACGGGCATCCTGCCCTGACTTTTCACGACAGCCGCTTCGAACAACGCCGGAAGCGGCTTCACTGGGCCCTTGGGCCGATTCTTGCATGGTAATCCGGCCTAGTCGCTTGTCCCGTCACGCTTTTTCGGCCTTGATCCATCGCCGGGTCACCTCCATTTTGCTATACTGAGCGGTCTTGTCGTGTCGAATACCCCCATGGAAAACCTCCCCTCGCAGCAATCCGAAATCAAGCAGTTGATCACCAAGGGCCGTGAGCAGGGTTACCT
>DATEKI010000134.1:0-5898 GCA_035277545.1 Rhodanobacteraceae bacterium
TCGGTAAAAAACCGCAATGCGTCCACGCCACCCTCGCGCCCCATGCCGGAATGCTTGACGCCACCGAACGGCGTGCGGAGGTCGCGCAGCATCCAGCAATTCACCCACACGATGCCGAAGTCGATCCGTTCCGCGACGCGCTGCGCGCGGCCAAGATCGCGTGTCCACAGCGACGCAGCGAGCCCGTAGTCGGTGCCGTTGGCAATCGCGATGGCTTCGTCTTCGGTGTCGAACGGGATGAGTGTCACCACCGGCCCGAAGATCTCCTCCCGATTGGTCGCGCAATCCTGCGGCAGGCCGTCGATCACCGTGGGCGCGACGAACCAGCCGTCGGCGCAGCGGCCCTTCAGTTCCACTGCGTCGCCGCCGATCAATATTTTCCCGCCCTCCTGCTTCGCGCGTTCGATGCAGGCCATCACCTTGTCGAAGTGCGGCTTCGACACCAGCGCGCCGAGGTCGCTCGAATCATCGTTCGGGTCGCCGACCTTGAGTGACTTCACCTTTTCGAGGTAACGATGCTTGAAATCGTCGAATATCGAGCGTTCGACCAGCAGCCTCGATCCGCACAGGCAGATTTCGCCCTGGTTGGAGAATCCGGAACGCACGATGGTGTCGAGGTTGGCGTCGGAAAGCTCGGCATCGGCGAACACGATCGCGGGATTCTTGCCGCCCATTTCCAGCGACACTTTCTTGAATTGTCTGGCTGCGACCGACGCGATGGCCGCACCGGTGCGCGTGCTTCCCGTGAACGACACGGCCTTGATTTTCGGATGCTCGACAATGGCTTGCCCGACCTTCTGACCGAGGCCGTGCACGATATTCAGCACGCCCGGTGGCAGGCCGCACTCGATCGCAAGTTCGGACAACCGGAAGGCGGTGAACGGCGTAATCTCGGAGGGTTTTGCCACCACCGTATTGCCGGCCGCAAGCGCCGGCGCGATCTTCCAGGTGAACAGGTACAGCGGCAGGTTCCACGGCGAAATGCAACCGACGACCCCGAGCGGCTGGCGCAGCGTGAAGTTGATCGCGCGTGCATCGACATGCGATTCGCCGGGCCACTGCGTGATCGCCTCGGCGAAGAAACGCAGGTTCGCGCGCGCGCGCGGTATGTCCACGCTGCGCGCAAGTTTCACCGGCTTGCCGTTGTCGCGGGATTCCTCGCGCGCGAGTTCGTCCAGCCGCGTTTCGATCGCATCGGCAACGCGATGCAGGTGGCGCGCGCGTTCGCCATGCGACAACGCTGCCCAGGCCGGTGCGGCGCGATCGGCCGCGACGACCGCGGCTTCCACATCGCGCGCATCGGAATCGGGACAACGCGCATAGACCTTGCCGCTTGCGGGCTCGAATACATCGAGGTACGCGCCGCTCGCCGGCGCGCGAATTTCGCCGTCAACCAGATTGGCCAGCGTGAGCGTTTCCATCGCGCAAGCTTAGCGGATGGCGCTTTGCAACCGAACTCCCCGTCGTCATTCCGTGGCATCGCCGAGGAAACCGGCGGTGCCCCGAATGGCGAGGAATTCGGGTTTCCGGATCTTCGGCCCGGTGCCTGGCACTCCGCGTCCCATCACAGCGATCGGCAGCGCCCACCATCCACCGGCACGTTGATGCCGCTGATGTAGCCCGCGGCGGGGGAGGCGAGGAACGCGACCGCGGCTGCGATTTCCGACGGGTCGGCGAACCGGTGCATCGGGATTTCGGCTTCCATCGCCTGTTGCATGTCTTCGACGTTCGTGCCGGATTTCTGCGCGCGCGTGTGGACGAGCTGCTCGATGCGCGGGGTTTTCGTCGAACCCGGCAGGACGTTGTTGACCGTGATCCCGAACGGCGCGAGTTCGGTCGCGAGCGTCTTGGACCAGCTCGCGACCGCCCAGCGCGTGGTGTTGGACACGCCGAGCCCGGCAATCGGTTCCTTCACCGAAGTCGAGATGATGTTGACGATGCGGCCGTAGCGTGCCGCCTGCATCCCGGGGATCACGGTTTCCGCGAGCACGTGATTGGCAATGAGGTGCTTGCGGTAGGCATCGACGAATGCGTCGACCTTCGCGCCGTGCACGGGACCGGGGGGCGGGCCGCCGGAGTTGTTGACCAGAATGTGCACGGGATTCGCGGCCGCCAGTTTTTCCACCGTGGCACGCAATCGGTCGGTGTCGCCGGAATCGGCAACCAGGAAACCGTGCGCTTGCGAGGCATGCGTGCGCGGCAGTTCCGCGACGAGTTGCTTCAGCACTTCCGCGCGGCGGGCGAGGGCGGTGACGTTCGCGCCGAGTTGCGCCAGTTCGATGGCGCACGCGCGCCCGATCCCCTGCGATGCGCCGCATACCAGTGCATGGCGGCCGGTCAGATCAAGATCCATATCGTTTTCCGCGCAAGGGTTTGAAGGAAGAAAACCGGAAACCTCCGAAGACCCGTCGCAAGCTGCCGACTGGATCGACCGGATTGCCGATCTGAACGCCGAAGGCGGCCCGAAGGGCGAACCACATGGATGTGGCGGGTAGCGCAACAGGTTGTTCAGGGCTGCTAACGATTCTGCAACGCATGCTTGAGCTCAGGCAACAACCCCGCACCGGTGGCCGGCTTTCCGCACAGTCCGTTGTCCACCGCGGACGCATAGGCGGGTGTCATCTTGCCCAGGTACAGCGTGCCCTCGGGCCCGTGCGGTACGTTGAAGTCGCCGCTGGTGACGGGCGTGGCGGACTTGATGCTGGACAGCGCCGACATCGAGGGCACGTTGACGTTGCTGAAGCTGGTCGGCGACTGCGCCCAATAGGTCGTCGCCGCGAGTTGTTTCGGCGACGTGGTCACGACCAGGTATTGCGCGTTCGGGTCGTCCACCTTCACGGCGCCGAAACCGCCAGACATGCTGGGGCGCCAGTTGATGTAAACGCACAACGACACGTCGGTGCTGGAGATCGGCTTGTAATCGGCGTTGAGCAGGGTGACCGTAGGCGCCAGCAGGAAACTGTTGCCGAGATGGCGTGCGCTCGGTTGCGCCTGGAACACGATCCGGTAGGGCTTGGTGTACCTGGGCAGGATGAAGGCCAGGAAGTGCGTGCGGTCGCCCTCGATATCCGCCACCGGGCTGAACTTGTCGAGGGTGAACGCACGCGGCTCATCGGGCAGCGTGTCGTGGAAAGGCAGGTCGGCCCAGACGTGGCAACACGGCGCCGCGTCCTTGAGGTCCTTCATGGCCACATCGCGCGAAGGCGGCGGCGTGCCGTCGAGCGCCAGGGCCCCGACCAGGGGCAGCTTCACCGCGTGACCGCAGCCTGCGAGCAGGAGGAGGGGGAAGGCAAGCGCTGCGAAACGGAATGGACGGAACACGGAGGCTGGATGCGAAAAGGGTGTCGGTGGGGTGCGCCGCGCGCCGCCGACGGCCGGCCGCAGGGTGCGTGGCTCATGGAATCTACAACCCGTCGCCCGGAACAAACCGGGCCACAAGTCATGGTTTTCGACCCGTCCGGCGTCGCGGGGTTTCCCGGTGGCGCTCAGAATTCCGCATGTCCCGGCGTGCGGGGGTACGGAATCGCGTCGCGGATGTTCGAAAGCCCGCACACGTATACCAGCAGGCGTTCGAAGCCCAGCCCGAAACCCGCATGCGGCACGGTGCCGTAGCGGCGCAAGTCCCGGTACCACTGGTAATGCGCGGGATCGATCCCGAATTGCGCCATGCGGCGGTCCAGGTAATCCAGCCGTTCCTCGCGCTGCGAGCCACCGATGATCTCGCCGATCCCCGGCGCCAGCACGTCCATCGCGGCGACGGTCTTGCCGTCGTCGTTCAGGCGCATGTAGAACGCCTTGATCTTCTCGGGGTAGTTCATCACCACCACCGGGCGGCCGATGTGGGCCTCGGCCAGCCAGCGTTCGTGCTCGGTTTGCAGGTCCACGCCCCATTCGACCGGGAATTCGAAGTTCTGTCCGGATTTCCGCAAAGCCGTGATTGCATCGGTGTAATCGATACGCTCGAAGGGCGCGGCAATGAATTTTTCGAGGCGGGTTATGGCATCTTTCTGGACGCGTTCGGCGAAGAACGCCATGTCGTCGGCGCGTTCGTCGAGCACGGCCCTGAAGATGGCCTTGAGGAACGCTTCCGCGCAATCCGCATCGTCATCGAGGTCCGCGAACGCGATTTCGGGTTCGCACATCCAGAATTCGGCCAGGTGCCGCGGCGTGTTGGAGTTCTCGGCCCGGAAAGTCGGCCCGAAGGTGTAGACCTTCGAGAGCGCCAGGCAATAGGCTTCGACGTTCAACTGTCCCGAAACCGTCAGGAACGCTTCGCGGGCGAAGAAGTCGCGCTTGAAGTCGATCGCACCCTTGTCGTCGCGCGGCAGGTTGGCCAGGTCCAGCGTGGACACGCGGAACATGTCGCCCGCGCCTTCGGCGTCGGACGTGGTGATGATCGGCGTGTTGACCCAGTAAAAGCCTTCGCCTGTCAGATGCCGGTGCAGTGCCGTCATCATGGTGTGGCGCACCCGCGAGATCGCGCCGAACAGGTTGGTGCGCGGGCGCAGGTGCGCGACCTCGCGCAGGAACTCCGGCGTGTGCTGCTTGGGCTGGATCGGGTATGTTTCCGGGTCATCGACGAAGCCGGCCACTTCGATCGCATCGGCTTGCAGTTCGAACGCCTGGCCCTTGCCCTGCGAAGGCGCCAACTTGCCGCGTGCCACGATCCCGCAGCCGGCGGAAAGCCTCTGCACGTCGGTCGCGTAATTCGGCAGCGTCGCGGGCGCAACGACCTGCAGCGGCGCGAAGCACGAGCCGTCGGTGAGGTTCACGAATGACAGGCCGGCCTTGGAATCGCGGCGCGTACGCACCCAGCCGCGCACTTCGACGGTTTCGCCCTCCGGCGCGCCGCCCGCCAGTGCCTGTTTGACGCTCAAGGTCGTCATCGCTTGAAACTCCGCCCTGCAGGTGTCATTTTGGGACAGTGAACGCGCGATGATAACTTACTGGTACACGCAACGACATTCGCCATGGCCATTGAACTCACACCCGCCGCCTCCGCGCGCATGCGCGATTTCCTGGGCAAGAACCCGGCCGCGCCCGGCGTGCGCTTCGGCATCAAGCGCACCGGCTGTTCCGGCTTCGGCTACACGGTCGAGCTTGCCAGTGGCGTGACCGGCGACGACAAGGTGTTCGACCTCGACGGCGTCAAGCTGGTGGTGGACGCCAAGGCGCTGCCTTTCGTGGACGGCACCCGCATCGACTTCGCCCGCGAAGGCATGAATGCGGCGTTCGTGTTCCACAACCCCAATGCGACCGGCGAGTGCGGCTGCGGGGAAAGCTTCACCGTTGAATCCCGCACGGGTTGAGGCGATGAGCGACGCCGGGGACGGTGCGGAATCCAGCGAAAGGGGCGGGAATCGCCAGCCGGACCGGCATTCCGGATTGGCGGTGGTTTTGCCGCATATCCTGCATTCGTTCCGGCGCGAGCCGGCACTCGCGTTGACCGTTGCCTACCTGCTGGTGGCGCTGGCCGGCATCTACTTCGACTATGCCTATTACCAGCGGGGCTTCGGCATACCGATCCTGAGCCTCGCGCAGATCGGTGATTACCTCGTCGCCGGGTTGCAGCAGCCCGTGGCGATCGTGCTGATGTTGCTGACGTTCCCGCTTTGCTGGCTGATGGACAAGGTCAATGCGCGTTCCCGGCGGCGACAGGCGGCGCAACGCGATGCACTGCGCGCCATGCCCGGCCTGAGCCGCTGGCAGGGGCTGCGCCTGCGCTGGCTGGAGTGGCACCTCAGGCAGATGTGGGGCCTCTACGTCGCCTATGTCCTGTTCGTGTTCGTGTATGGCTGGGTGTTCGTCGGGGTGTATGCCCGCCAGCAGGTGGGCGCCGTCAAGCGCGGCGAAGGCACGCGGGTGGCGGCTCGCATGAATGGCGCCGCGGAGGACTTG
>DATEKI010000135.1:0-5161 GCA_035277545.1 Rhodanobacteraceae bacterium
GGTCGGCGATCGCGCCGGTGAACACGTAGCGCCCGCCCGGGATGACATCGATCCCCGCGTGCCCGAGGCCCACCGGGATCACCGCGAGTTCCTTGCCGCTGGCGATGTCCAGCGCCGCGACGTGGCCGACCAGATCGCGCATCCACAGGGTTTTCCCGTCGGCGGAAAGATCGAGATTGTGCGGCCCGCGGATGCCGGGCACCTGGATTTCGCGAACCTTGGCCCGTTTGCGCAGATCGACGACAGCCACACCGGTGCCGCCTTGCAGGGTGACGTAGGCAAGCTTGCCGTCATGACTGAAACGGGCGTTGTGCGGCACCTTGCCGACCGCGATGGTTGCAACCAGCTTGCGCGCCCGCAGGTCGAGCAACGCAACCGTGCCGTTGCCCGCGCTGACCGCAAGACCCCAGCGGCCATCCGGACTGATGGTGACGCCTTGCGGCGTGGGTCCGATTTCGAAGCTTGCAAGCTGCCTGCCGCTGCCCGCATCCAACAGGAAAGCCTTCGGCTGATCCTTGCTGCTGACCAGCATGAGTTTGCCGCGTGGATCGACCGCGTCGTAGTGGGCGCCGGGTACGCCGGCCGCGGTATATCCCCCGGGCATGCTTTTGACCGCGTTGCTGGCTTGCAGCGTCACATACACGGGCGCAGGAAACATCGACCGAGGCGCGGCGGCCTGCGCATCGGGTGTGCCCAACGCGGCAAGGGCGAGCACGCCCATCGCGCAGCATCGGGCAAGTCGCACGGCTGGCGGGTGGAACTGACTTGAATAATGGGTCACGCAATCCTCCGATTGGAAATATCCAGATTTGACGAATGCCTTGCACGGCGACAAGGACGAGCCACACGCGGACACCGTCCTGCAACGTGAATGCCGGTTGCCAACGGGAGACGTCCCGCGCCGGGGTTTATTCCGTGCCGCGCGCACGTTCTGGAAAATCCGTGGACGTGCGATGGAATATCCGGCCCGCGGCGGCGTCTACCATGGGTACCCACACGCGGCACATGCCCGTTCATGCGCGATCCCGGTATCGACAACCAGTTGCGCAACCTGTTGCCCCGGCTGCGCCGTTTCGCGCGCTGGCTGACCCGTGACGCCAGCAGCGCCGACGATCTGGTCCAGGCCACGCTGGAACGCGGCCTTTCGCGCTGGGACAGCCGCCGCGGCGAAGGCGCGCTGCGGCCGTGGCTGTATGCCATCGCCTGGCGCCAGTTCCTCGACGGCAAGCGCCAGGCGCGGCGCTACGCCGCCATGCTGGAACTTCTGGGGCGCAGTCCACCGGTCGAGCATCCGTCGCCGGAGCGCGAAGCGATCGCGCAGTCGGCGATCCATGCGCTGGATCGCCTGCCCGACGAGCAACGGCACCTGCTGCTGTGGGTTTCGGTGGAAGGCCTCAGCTACCGGGAAGTGGCCGATTTGCTCGACATCCCCATCGGCACCGTGATGTCACGCTTGTCGCGCGCCCGCGCCGCACTGCGCAGGCTGAGCGACGGCGAAGCACCCGCGACGCCCGCCCTGCGGTTACTCAAATGAATGAACACGACATGCCCCGCTGGCAACCCGACGAAGCCGTGATCCACGACTACGTGGACGGCCGTCTCGACCAGGCCACCGCCGCGCGCATGGACGCGTGGCTGGATCGCCACCCGGATCGCGCGGAGGAGATCCGCCACTGGCGACGCGACGCCCAGCAATTGCGCGCCGCGTTCGGCGACCTGCCCGCGGGCGCGGCGCCATCGGCACTCGATCCGGCAACCGTGCGCAGGCGTCGCCAGCAACGCTTGCGCACGCGGGTGGCGCTGGCCGCATCACTGGTACTTGCGCTGGGCGCAGGCAGCCTCGGCGGCTGGCAGGCGCATGCCATGTTCACGCCTGCGTCCGCACCGATGGCCGATGCGATGCAGGCCTATCGCATGTTCGCAACCGGGCGGTACGCAAAGCTCGACGTGGTCCAGCGGAATGCGGGCGAGCTCCAGGCGTGGCTCGACCAACGCTTCCAGCGTGCAGCGCCCCTGCCGGACCTCGTTGCTTCCGGCTTCAAGCCGGTCGGGGGCCGCCTGCTCGCCACCGACAGCGGACCAGCGGCCATGGTCCTCTACGAGAATCGCAATGGCGACGCCATCAGTTTCTACATCCGCTCGCCATCGTCCCGCGCAGGAATGCTTCCACGCGGACAGCGGCGCGAAGGGCAGCTCGCCACAGCCTATTGGTCCGGCAATGGTTACAACTACGCGCTGGTCAGCCACGCCGACACCGCGGACCTGCGCGTCATACGCGATGCATCGCTGCCGGCGCCGCGCAAGGCGCCCGGTTGAAGGGCAGCGGGCTATGCACGGCCGTGCTGCTCCTCGAGCGTCAACGCGACCTTGTCGCGCAGGTACACCGGCAGCGCCTGTTCCGGTGGCACGCCCTTGCCGGCCGTGAACAGCGGCGCGGCCAGGCGCGCGACGTCGCAGGCCTGCGGGTAGCGGTCGCCGTCGGCCCAGCGCGGCGGCGACGGCAACCGTCCGCGGATCACGTCGCCATACGCGCTCCAGCCGGTGCCGAGCACGTTCCATGCCTCGGCGTTTGGCAGGGTCAAATCGGAAGCAGGCAGCACGTGTTCAAGGCCCAGCGCGTCCGCCAATCCATCCGGATCGAACCGAAACGCGCCCACGTAGATTTCCTCGCGGCGCGCATCGATCGTGGCGAGGATTGCGGCGCCGTTCTTCGGCGCCTGCATCGCGAGTGCCGCCAGCGACGACACCGGCACCACCGGGATATCCAGTGCCAGCGCCAGGCCCTGCGCCACCGAAATCGCCAGTCGCACGCCGGTGAACGCACCCGGCCCCTGCCCGACGGCGATCGCATCGAGTTGCTTGCGAGGGATGCCCGCTTCGGCCAGCAACTCTTCGGCCATCGGCAACACCAGTTCCGCGTGGCGGCGCGGCGCGAGTTCGCTGCGGTCGATCAACGCATCGCCGCACAGCAACGCGACGGAACAGGCTTCGGTGGCGGTTTCGATGGCGAGCAGGTTCATGCGGGCATTTTCGCAGACGGCGGCTGCCACAGTTCGATGCGCGTACCTTCCGGATCCATGATCCAGCCGAAGCGGCCGTTCCCGTCCTCATGCACGTTCGGATCAACCTCGACGCCGTCCGCGCGCAACCGGGCAAGCAGCGCATCCAGGTCGTCCACGCGAAAGTTGAGCATGAACTCCTTCGTGCTCGGCGCGAAATAGTTCGTTTCCGGCCCGAACGGCGCCCACAGCGTGGACCCCGGTCGCGCCGCATCCTCGGCGAAGCTCGCGCCGTAATCGTTCATGGCGATGCCGAGGTGCTTCGCGTACCAGTCCCGCAACGCACCGGGGTCACGCGATTTGAACAAGATCCCGCCCAAACCGATCACCTTTGCCATGGCTCACTCCCCGAAAAATGCCTGCACATCGGCTACGTCGCGCGTGTGCGCCATCGGCGGCAGGCTGGCGAGGAACAACTTGCCGTACGACTTCGTGCCGATGCGCGGATCGCACAGTACCAGCACGCCGCGATCGTGTACGTCGCGGATCAGGCGTCCCGCGCCCTGCTTCAATGCAATGGCAGCTGCCGGGATCTGCCAGTCGCGGAACGGATTGCCGCCCGCGCGGCGCACCGCGTCAAGCCGCGCCTGCAACACCGGATCGTCGGGCGACGCAAACGGAAGCTTGTCGATCACGACCACGCTCAGGGCTTCGCCGGCAACATCCACGCCTTCCCAGAAACTGGCCGCGCCCAGCAGCACCCCATTGCCGGAATCGCGGAAGTCCGAAAGCAGTTGGTGACGCGGTGCCGTACCCTGCACGAACAGCGGCCACGGGCCGTCAAGCAACAGCTCAGCCGCGAGCCGCAACGCGCGATGCGACGTGAACAGCAGGAACGCGCGACCCTTCGACGCTTCCAGCACCGGCCGCACGGTTTCGATCACACGCTGCGTGTAGTCGCGCGCTGCCGGTTCCGGCAACCCCTGCGGCAGCCAGCACAACGCCTGACGTGCGTAATCGAAGGGGCTGCCGAGGTCCAGGGTCACCGGATCGACCAACCCCATTTGTCGCGTGAAGTGATCGAAGTGCCCGGCGACGGCGAGCGTGGCCGAGGTGTGGATCCACGCCGCGTCGGTGGCATTGCGCAACGTCTGCAATTGCGGCGCGAGATCCAGCGGCGTCGCGCTCAACTCGAAGCCGTGGTCGGACAACTCGTACCAACGGACCTCGTCCTCGCCGTCGCGGCCGGCGATCCGCTGCAGGCGCTGATCCAGCACCACGCAACGCGCGTGCACGCTCGCGAGGCCCTTGGAACGCTCGGCTTGCCCCGCCAGCACGCCGGCCAGATCGGCCAACGCATCGCCCAGGTTTTCCAGTGCTTCGGCCGCGCCTGCGTCGGCCTCCAGTTGCGCGAACGCACCGCGTTTCGGCAACGTATCGAAGGCAAGCCGCGCCTTGCGCAGCACTTCGTTCACCTCATCCAGCGCCGGCTGCAGCAGCGCCAGCGCGCCCGGCTGACCTGCACATTCGGCCAAGGTGTCGGCGGCGAGTTCCTTCACCTGCCGCGCGCTGACGCCCACCGAAAAATACTGCCCCGCGAGTTCCGGCAACTGGTGCGCCTCGTCGAGGATGTACGCCTCGGCCTCCGGCAGGATCGCGCCGAAGCCTTCGCGTTTCAGTGCAAGGTCGGACAGCAACAGGTGATGGTTCACCACCACGAGATCGGCATCCTGCGCGCGACGGCGCGCCTTGAACACGAAGCAGTCGTCGTAGAACGGGCATTCGGTGCCCAGGCAATTCTCGGCGGTGGACGTGACGCGCGGCCATAGCGGCGAACCTTCCGGCACCTCGATCAGTTCCGCGCGATCGCCGGTGCGGGTGCGCGCCCCCCATGCGCGCACCTTCTGCAAATCATCCACCTGCACGCGCGACTTGAACTGGCCCGACTCGACCGTCTGTTGCAGGCGATAGCGGCACAGGTAGTTCGCGCGGCCCTTCAGCAGCGCGACGTCGGCCTTCGCGCCCAGGATCGACAGCACCTTCGGCAGGTCACGGTGGAACAACTGGTCCTGCAGGTTGCGCGTGCCGGTGGAAACGATCACCCGCTTGCCGGAAAGCAACGCCGGCACCAGGTACGCGAAGGTCTTGCCGGTGCCGGTGCC
>DATEKI010000136.1:0-10059 GCA_035277545.1 Rhodanobacteraceae bacterium
TAGGTGCCGACGGGCAGGGTGATCGAATACTTGCCGGACGGCCCAACGGTGATGGTGCGATTGAAGCCCGCCCCGCCGGTGATCTGGATCGTTTCGCCCTGGGCGACGGGAACCGTGCCGTAGATGGTGCCGTTGACTGCCTGCGCCCAGACCGCGCCCGTGATCCCCAGGGCAGCGGAACCGATGGCAATGGCGAGCGCCTTGCGCTGGAAGATGTTGTTGCGGTGCGACACGCGCCGTGACTTGTTCTTCATGTTACCCACTCCGCATTGGTGAGACACCCGGGTGCCTTGTCCTGGTGCGGCCATGCCCGTTGCTGCATCGCAAGCGCGATGTGCGACGTGGGACCCCTCCGGACGCCAGCATTTCGCATGAATCGAAGTTCGAACCGCTGCGGACCCACCGCAAACGGCATGCCGTTGAGCATACCCACCGGCTCGCAAACACCACCAATGAAAAGACGGGCACCCGGCATAGCTGAGGGTTATGGTCTGGGTGGTCGTGCGTGATCATGGATGCGCGCGGGAATCGTGCTTCGACCTGCGAATCGCCGCGGTGACGGAAGCCGCGGATGCGGACCCGGAACGGCGCGGACGGCTCAACAGCATCGCGGCGAACCTGTACGATCGGCGGATGAACGAAACCCAAGTCGGCGCACCACGCGAACTGCCGCGCAAACTCGGCCTCGCCACCGGCATGGCCGTGGTGGTGGGGGTGATCATCGGCAGCGGCATCTTCCGGGTGCCTTCGGGCATCGCGGCCGACACTGGCAACCTCACCGGCATCGCGCTGGTGTGGATACTCGGCGGCATCGTCGCGCTGTTCGGTGCGCTGTCGATCGCCGAACTCGCGGCGATGTATCCGGCGGCCGGTGGCCCCTACGTTTATCTGCGCGAAGCCTATGGTCGTCCACTCGCCTTCCTGTTTGGCTGGATGTTCCTGCTGACCCAGCCGATCTCGTGGGCGGCGCAAAGCCTGATGTTCGCCGAGTACCTGGGTTTCTTCGTGCCGATTCCCGTGCAGGTCCAACATGCGATCGCCGCGGCCCTGATCATCCTGGTCGCGGCGGCGAACTATCGCTCGGTGAAACTGGGCGCGGTGATCCAGAACATTTCGACCAGCGCCAAGGTGCTGGCGATCGTCGGATTGTCCGCCGCGATTTTTTTCCTCGCACCGGGCGGCGCGCACAATCCATTGAATGCCGAGCCGATGGGCGTGGCGAAATGGTCGGGGATCGGCATCGGCCTGATCGCGGCGTTGTGGGCCTACGACGGCTGGGAGAACCTGACCACGCTGTCGGGTGAGGTGAGGAATCCGGGTCGCAATTTGCCGATGGCGCTGATTGGTGGCGTCGTGCTGGTGATGGTGGTTTACCTGCTGATCAACGTCGCCTACCTGCGCGCCTTGCCGTTGCCGGAACTGGCGGCCTCGAAGTCCGTAGCCACCGATGCCGCCACCGTGGTGCTGGGTCGTGCCGGGGCTTCGCTGGTCGGCGCATTGGTGATGCTGTCGGTATTCGGCACCTTGAACGGCAGCATCCTCTCGACCCCGCGGGTGTTCTTCGCGATGGCCGAAGACGGTTTGTTTTTCCGCACCGTCGGCAAGATCCATCCGAAATACGAGACGCCGTATGTCGCGATCGCGTTCATCGTGGTGATCGCGGTGGTGTACGTGCTGCTGCGGGATTTCATGCAGCTTGCCGAAGCCTACGTACTGGGCATCTGGCCTTTCCTGGCGCTGTGCGTGATCGGCTTGTTCGTCCTGCGCCGGACACGGCCGGATGTTGCGCGTCCGTATCGCACGTTCGGTTATCCGGTGATACCGGCACTGTTCGTGCTCGCGACGTTCGTGGTGGTCGCCAACGCGTTGTACGCGCAGTTCTGGTCCACCATCGCCAGCATCCTGATCACACTGGTCGGCCTGCCGCTGTATTACCTGTGGATGCGCTGGCAACGGCGTGCGCGACTGGCCACGTGATGCCGCTGTCCGGGCGACGGGCTGCCGGCGGGGTGCAAATCATTCGGAGGGAAGCATGAAGCGACTGGCATGGGTTCTTGGCGTCTTCGCACTGGTTGCGTCGCTGCCCGGCATGGCGGGTGAGGAGGCACGGGCCGCGCCCGGTCCGGTCGCGTTGACGGTCAGTCTTCCCGATCCCGGCCAGAAAATCCTCTACGTGCAGGAAGTGATGCCGGTCGCGCCAGGACCGCTGACGCTGTATTACCCCAAATGGATCCCGGGCGACCACTCTCCCGACGGTCCCATCGAGCAAATCATGGGCCTGGAATTCTCGGGCAACGGGCAACGCATTGCGTGGCAGCGCGACGAACTCGATCGCTTCACGTTTCACTTGACGGTGCCGGATGGCGTGCACCAGCTCGACATCCGCTTCCAGTTCCCCTCGCACGACCGCGTGACCAGCAACCTCATCGACCTCACCTGGGATCACGTCTCGCTGTATCGCGCCGGTTATCCCACGAAGGACCAGATGTTCCAGCCGTCGCTGGAAGTGCCGGCTGACTGGCACTACGGCAGTGCGCTTGCGACGGACAAGCGCGACGGCAAGCGCATCGCGTTCAAGCCGGTGCCGTACAACACGCTGGTCGATTCGCCGGTGATCGCGGGCAGGTATTTCCGCCAAATCGACCTGACACCGAAGGGTTCAACGGTGCATCGTTACCTCGACATGGTTGGCGACAGTGCCGCCGCGATCGCGATCACCGATCAACAGAGCGCAGGCTTCCATCATTTGATCGAGCAGGCGCAGGCGCTGTTCCATTCGCACCATTACGACAGCTACCACCTGCTGTTGACCTTGAGCGACCACACCGCGAAAGGCGGCCTCGAGCATCACCAGTCGAGCGACGACAAGGCGCGCGGCGGCTCGAAGATGTTCGCCGATCCCGCGCATTTCATGCTCGACGGCTCGCTGCTGCCGCACGAATACACGCATTCGTGGAACGGCAAGTTCATGCGGCCGAAGGGTTTGTGGCAGTCCGATTTCGAGCAGCCGGAGAAGCCGAAGCTGTTGTGGGTGTACGAGGGGCTGACGGTGTATCTGGGCGACACGCTCACCGCGCGCAGCGGTCTGTGGTCGCCGGAAACGTGGCGCGATGCGCTGGCGTATCGCGCAGCGGTGATGGCGCACCGCACCGGCCGCGCATGGCGCCCGCTCGTCGATACCACCGTTGCGGTTGATTACGGCGCGCCCGAAGCCTGGGCCAACTGGCGCCGGCAAAACGATTTCTATCGCGAGGGTGAATTGCTGTGGTTGGCGGTCGACATGAAGATCCGCGGCTTGAGCCACGGCGAGCGCAGCATCGACGATTTCGCGCACGCCTTTTTCGGCATCGACAATGGCAGCTTTGTCACGCACACCTACGACTTCGATGATGTCGTCAAGGCGCTCGACAGGATCCAGCCGTACGACTGGGCGACGTTCCTGCACACATGGGTGGATGGCACCGGTGACCAGGTTCCCCTGCTGTCGGGGATCGAGGCCAGCGGCTGGAAACTGGTCTATACCGACAAGCCGTCGGTTTACGAAAGCGCGCTGCAGAACGTCGGCATGGGCGAACTGGAAGGGCACGGCATCAACGCGATGTTTTCCGTCGGCATGTTCCTTTCCACCGATGGCCGCGTCGAAGACGTCCTGTGGCAAGGACCATCCTTCAAGGCGGGGCTCGCGCCCGGCATGCAAATCGTTTCCATCGACGGGCACGCTTACAGCACGCAGGTCTTGCACGACGCGATTGCCGGTGCGAAGAAAGGCAAACGGCCCCTCAAGATCCAGGCACGCAACGACGGAACCATTGCAACGTACGCGGTGCATTACGACGGCGGCCTGAAATATCCGCATCTGGTGCGCGAATCGGGCAAGCCGGATTTCCTGAAACCGTTGCTGGCGCCGAAGCCGGTAGGGAACGGGCCATGAGATCGCCTTTGATCCCGGCTTTGTGGGTGGCGATGGCGGCGTTCTCGATCACCTTGCCCGTGGCGGGATTCGCTTCGGGCATCCCGCCTGTTGAGCCGGGAAATCGGGATCTGGGCGCGGTGGTCGAACTGGTGACGGCCGGGCAATTCAAGGCGGCCGACGCACGCATCGAGGCGGCGCTGAAGCAGCCGGACCTGTCGCCAAACGCGCGCCGCGCATTCGAGTTCCAGCGCGAACGGATGCAGCGCATGCGGCTGGATTTCAGCTTGACCGCCGACCAGGTCGAGGCCAAGGTGCGCAAGCAGATTCCAGGTCTCACCGACGCCGAATTCGCGCGTTGGGATGCCCTTGGCCTGTTCGAACACATGGACATTGATGGCAACCGGCTGTACTTCAACCGCGCGCCGTCGAACCTGTTCCACCTGAGCGCGGCGGCGGTCGCGCGGCAGAAGGACGGTACGGTCTATGTCACCAGCGGCCTGCCGAAGGAGGTCAACGACAACTACATCGATTTCGACCGCAAGGTGATCGCGGAAGCAAAGGCCACGGGCAAGACCAGCGTGTTGCCAAAGCGCGTGCGGGTCACGCAAACGGTGACGGTCGAAGCCGACGCCGTGCCGGCCGGCAAAACGATCCGTGCATGGATTCCGTACCCCCGTGCCGACAAGGGCCAGCAGGAAGACATCAGGTTTCTTTCCAGCCAGCCGGCCGCACACGAAATCGCGCCGGAGTCGGCATTGCAGCGCACGGTGTACCTGGAACAGCCCGCGCAGGCCGGCAAGCCCACGGTATTCAGGATCACCTACGAAGTCACGTTGTACGCGCAGTATCACGCGATCGATCCCGCCAGGGTGCAGCCGGAGAAAATCACGCCCGAGCTGGCGCCCTACGTGGCCGAGCGCGCGCCGCATGTGGTGTTCACCGAACCACTGCGGGTGTTCTCGAAACAAGTGGTGGGCGACGCGACCAGCCCCTACGAGATCGCGCGACGCATCTTCGCGGCGGTGGACGACATTCCGTGGGCCGGCGCACGCGAATATTCCACCATTCCCGACATCAGCACCTATACCTTGCAGGCCGGGCATGGCGATTGCGGCGAGCAGACCCTGCTGCTGATCACGCTGATGCGCATGAACGGCATCCCCGCGCGCTGGCAATCGGGCTGGACGTTCACGGACGGCAAATACGACGACATCCACGACTGGGCCGAAATTTACCTCGCGCCGTACGGATGGATTCCCGTGGACGTCACCTATGGGCGGCTCGCATCGACCGATCCATCGCTGAAGTGGTTCTACCTCGGCGGACTCGACAACTACCGCATCGCGTTCAACGACGATTTCTCGCAGGAATTCGTGCCAGCCAAGCACCATTTCCGGTCCGACACCGTCGATTCGCAGCGCGGCGAAGTCGAGTGGGAAGGCGGGAATCTCTACTACGACAAATGGGATTACCACTTCGACTGGAAGATCCTGCCGCCCGCGCACTGAAACGCCGGCCCGGCGTCGGTCGATTACACTGCGCGCATTGATACGCTGCGGTGGAAGTGGATGGCCGATTCCAGCATGTCCGGCAAGGCGGCGCCCGCGGCCGGTGCGCTCGGCGATGCCTTCGCACGCCAGCGCGAGGCGCAGCAGCGCAACCCGTATCCCGGTTGGCCGCGGCGTGCGGTGACGCTGAAGGCCCTCGGTGCCTTGTTGCGTGACAACGACGCGCGCATCTGCGAAGCCATTTCGGCCGACTTCGGCTGCCGGCCGGCGGAAGAAACCCGCCTGCTGGAATTGTTTCCTTCCCTGGGTGCCATTACCCACGCACTCAAGCATGCGCGCCGCTGGATGCGCCCGCGCCGTCGCTGGGCCGGGCTCTGGTTCCTGCCCGCGCGTACCGAGTTGATGCCGCAACCTGCCGGGGTGGTCGGCATCATCGTGCCGTGGAATTACCCGCTGTTTCTCGCGGCCGGCCCGCTGGTGGACGCGCTGGCGGCCGGCAATCGCGTGCTGGTGAAGATGAGCGAATACACCCCCGCGTTCTCGGCGTTGTTCGCGGAACTGATCGAAAAGTATTTTCCGGATGGCGAAGTGCGCGTCGTCAACGGTGATGCCGAGGTCGCAGCCACCTTCGCCGCGTTGCCGTTCGACCACCTGCTGTTCACCGGCTCCACGCCGGTGGGCCGCAAGGTGATGCGCGCGGCGGCGGAGAACCTGACATCGGTGACGCTGGAGCTGGGTGGCAAGTCGCCCGCCATCATCGGGCCGAATGCACGTTTCGACCATGCGGTCGAGCGCATCATCTACGGCAAGTGCGTCAACGCTGGCCAGACCTGCATCGCGCCCGATTACGTGCTGCTGCCGCGCGCGCGGCGGGGCGCATTCATCGAACGCGCGCGTGCGGCGTTCACGCGCATGTACCCCGATTCCGCACGCGACGGCCAGTATGCGTCCATCGTGACGCCGCGCCAGCATGCGCGGCTCCTCGGGTTGCTGGATGCCGCGGTCGCGGGTGGCGCCACCGCGCATCCACTCGCCAGCGCGCGCGACGATGCCGCGCGCATGCTGCCCCCCGCCTTGTTGACGGGCGTCGACGAAAGTGCCGAAGTCATGCGCGAGGAAATCTTCGGCCCGCTGTTGCCGCTGGTGCCTTACGACAACCTGGACGAAGCGCTCGAATATGTCGCGGCGCGGCCGCATCCGCTTTCCCTGTACCTGTTCGAAACGGACCAGGATGTCGTGCAGCGCGTGCTGGAGCGCACCCACGCGGGCGGGGTCAGCGTCAATGACACGCTGTACCACATAGCCCAGCACCACCTTCCGTTCGGGGGAGTCGGTCCGTCCGGCATGGGCGCGTACCATGGCGAAGACGGGTTTCGCACGTTCTCGAAAATGAAACCCGTATTCCGCCAGTCACGCTTCGCGGCCACGGCGCTGCTGAATCCGCCTTATGGCAAGCGTTTCCGGCGCATGCTGAAGCTGTTGCTGCGCAGGTAAAGCGCGCAGGGTTACGCGGCTTTCGACTTCACCGACAGCGTCTCCAGCAATTCGCCCGCCGCGCGCAGGCGATCGGCCGGTTCCGTCAATTCGAGCATGACGCGCAGCTTGTCCTGTCCATCCAGCTTGTAGATCCGTGGCCGTGTCTGGATCAGGCGGATGATGGTGGCTGGATCGACGTCGGGCTTTTCACGGAACACGATGCGGCCGCCGGCAGCGCCGAGATCGAGCTTGCGGATACCCAAAGCGGCGGCACGCAATTTCAGCGCGGCGATCGCGAACAGGTTCTTCGTCGCCGGTGGCAGCAGGCCGAAACGATCGATCATTTCCACCTGCATGTCGCCCAGCGCGGCCTCGTCGCGTGCGCCGGCAATGCGCTTGTATAGGGTGAGCCGCGCGTGCACGTCGGGCAGGTAGTCGTCCGGGATCAGTGCGGGCATGTGCAGTTCGACCTCGGTGCCGCTGTCGCCGCCGAGGTCGAAATCCGGCACCTTGCCGGAGCGCAGCGCGTGCACCGCGCGTTCCAGCAGCTCGCTGTAGAGCGCGAAGCCGATCGCCTCGATCTGGCCCGATTGCGCTTCGCCCAGCAACTCGCCGGCGCCGCGGATCTCCATGTCGTGCGTGGCAAGGGTGAACCCCGCGCCCAGTTCTTCCAACGACTCCAATGCCATCAGGCGCTTTTCCGCGTCCGCGGTCATGGCCTTCCTGTCGGGCACGATCAGATAGGCGTAGGCACGATGGTGCGAACGACCCACGCGCCCGCGCAACTGGTGCAACTGCGCGAGGCCGAAGCGGTCGGCACGATCGATCACGATGGTGTTGGCGGTCGGCACGTCGATCCCGGATTCGATGATGGTGGTGCACACCAGCACGTTGAAGCGCTGGCGGTGGAAATCCAGCATCACCTGTTCCAGTTCGTGCGCGCCCATCTGCCCGTGCGCGACGCGGATACGTGCGTCGGGGACCAGCTCGGCCAGTTCGCGCGCGGTGCGCTGGATGGTGTCGATGTTGTTGTGCAGGAAATACACCTGGCCGCCGCGCGCCAATTCGCGCTGGAATGCCTCGCGGATCAGGGCGGGATCGTACTGCGCAACCAGCGTCTTGACCGCCATGCGTGCGGCCGGCGGCGTCGCGATGATGGAAAGGTCGCGCATCCCGCTCATCGCCATGTTGAGGGTGCGCGGGATCGGCGTCGCGGTGAGCGTGAGCAGGTCCACTTCCGCGCGCAGTTGCTTCAGGCGTTCCTTGTGGCGCACGCCGAAACGCTGTTCCTCGTCCACGATCGCAAGGCCGAGTTCGCGGAATTTCACGTCCGGCTGCAGAAGCTTGTGGGTGCCGACCACGATGTCGAGCTTGCCTTCGGCTAGGCGCTTCAGCGCCCCCTCGACCTCGTTCTTCGCGCGGAAGCGCGACAACAATTCGACCTTGATCGGGAAATCCGCCAGCCGGTCGGTGAAGTTGTCGTAGTGCTGCTGCGCGAGCAGGGTGGTGGGCACGAGCACGGCCACCTGCTTGCCGGCGCTCGCGGTCGCGACAGCCGCACGCAACGCGACTTCGGTCTTGCCGAAACCGACGTCGCCGCAGACCACGCGATCCATCGGTTGCGGCGCGGCGAGGTCGGCCAGCACCGCGTCGATCGCGGTTAGCTGGTCGGGCGTTTCCTCGAATCGGAAACCTTCCGCGAAGCGCGCCAGCATCGCGCGGTCGTAGTCGATGGCGTTGCCCTGGCGGGCCGCGCGTTGCGCATGGATCGCCAAGAGCTCGGCGGCAGCGTCGCGAACCTTCTCGGCCGCCTTGCGCTTGGCGCGTTCCCACGACTCGCTGCCGAGCGAGTGCAGCGGCGCGTGTTCGTCATCGGCGCCGCTGTAGCGGCTGACCAGGCCGAGTTGCGCCACGGGCACGTACAGTTTGTCGCCATGCGCATATTCGATCGCGAGGAATTCGCCCGGCATGCCGCCGGTTTCCAGCGCGACGAGCCCGAGGTAACGGCCCACGCCGTGGTCGACGTGCACGATCGGTGCGCCGATTTCCAGTTCCGTGAGGTCGCGCAGGATCGCCTCGGGATCGCGCTCCGCGGTGCGGCGGCGCTGTCGCTCCGTGCGTGCGCGTTCGCCCGCAAGTTCGCGTTCGGTGAGAACCGCGATCGGCGGCTGCGCGAGCATGAAACCGCGATCGAGCGGGGCGACGGTGATCGCGAACTTTGGCGCCACCGCAGGTTTTTCGCCCTCACCCCCTGCGGAAGCGGTGGGGGCAGAGACGCTGGAACCGACAAACATTTGCCACGCGTCGACGATCGTCGGGCGCAGGCCGGCGGCAGCGAACTGTTCCAGCAACGCCTCGCGTCGTCCGGCCGAATCGGCGCCGATCAACACGCGCCGTTCGGCGTGGTCGTCGAGCCATGCTTGCAGGCGTACGGGAAATCCACCCGTCGTCGCGCCGCCGGGGGAAAAATCCGGTGCCGCCGCCGTGCCCGTGTCCGCCGCGCGCGTGTCGCTGGTGCCGACCAGGTCGATACGCAGCACGCGGTTCAGGCGTTCACGCAAGGATTGCGGTGGCAGGTACAGCTCCATCGGCGGCAGGATCGGTCGCTCGATGTCGTGCGCGCGCTGGTCGTGGCGGGCCTCGGCCTGTTTCCAGAATTGTTCCGAAGCATCGAGTGAGCCGCGGGCCAGCACGAACAGCGCATCGTCGCCCAGGTAATCGAACAGGGTTTCGGTGTGCTCGAAGAACAGCGGCAGGTAGTACTCGATGCCGCCGGGCGTCACGCCCTGCTTCATGTCCTGGTAAAGCGGGCAGCGGCGTACATCGATCGGGAAGCGCTCGCGCAGGCGGTCGCGGAACGCGCGCATCGCCTCGTCGGTCAGCGGGAATTCGCGCGCGGGGAGCAGCCTGACCGCGTCCGCCTGGTGCAGCGAACGCTGGGTTTCGGGGTCGAAGGCGCGGATCGATTCCACCACGTCGTCGAACAGCTCGATGCGGTACGGTTCGTCGGCGCCCATCGGGAAAATGTCGAGCAGAGCGCCGCGTACCGCGAACTCGCCGTGCTCGCCGACCTGTGGCACGTTGCGGTAGCCGCAGGCTTCGAGGCGCCGTTGTTCGGTGGCCAAGTCGAGCTTGTCACCGCGCGCGACGGAAAGCCCGCTT
>DATEKI010000137.1:0-2846 GCA_035277545.1 Rhodanobacteraceae bacterium
CCGCCGCCACCGCCACCGCCACCGCCACCGCCACCGCCGCCGCCGCCGCCGCCGGGTGGGACGTTCTCGAACAACACGCATTACGCGATTGCGGACAACGCCACGGTGACCAGCAGGATCAGCGTGACGGGTGAGCCGGGCGCCGCGCCGTCGAATCTCGCGGTGCACGTCAACATCACCCACAACTGGTCGGGCGACCTGGAGATCGTGCTTTATGCGCCGAACGGTTCGTATGCGGTCCTGCAGTATCCGGACTACAACAACGACGGCAACATCAACACCACGTACGACGTCGATGCCTCGTCCGTCAGCGGCAATGGGACCTGGAAGCTCAAGGTCATCGACGATGACGTCTGGGGTGATGGCGGCGACTACGGCACGCTCAACGGCTGGAGCATGACGTTCTGAGTGCCGCAGGAACCATTCGGGACGTCGGTCATCACGCACGACGCCCGCTGAAGCCTTGGCCCGGTCGTTCGCGACCGGGCTTTTTTTCGCGCTGGAGCGGCGCGACCCGGCTCAACCGGCTTCGAAGCGGTTCGCTGCCCGGTTCTTGCGCACGTGGTGCGGATCCCAGATGCGGCCGTTCATGGCGATCCACACGCCGTCGCCCAGGCTCTGGACGGCACCCACCGCGCAGCCGATGTTGAACACGGCGTCCGAACCCTGGAAGCGCGCCGGGTTCAACGCACCGGTCAGCACGATGGTCTTGCCCGCGAGCCCGGCCAGCGCGCGCGCGGTTTCGACCATGGTGTCGGTGCCATGGGTGATGAGGACATGGCGGTGCGGCTGTTGTTCGATCGCGGCCCGGATGGCCTGGCGGTCGGTGTCGGTCATTTCCAGGCTGTCCTTGCGCAGCACCGGCACCACATCGAACTCGAACGCGACGCCCAACTGGGCCAGGATTTCGCCGATCTGCGGTGCGCCGATCTGGTAGTCGGACTTGGCGTCGAAATACACCTTGTCGATGGTGCCGCCGGTGGTGATCACGGTCAGGTGCTGCATCGCGGCGCGTCCTCGGGGCGGGTGAGCCTGAAATTATCGCAGCCCATCCCGGGTTCGTCATCGCCGCCAGGCGGGCGGGGCGCGCCGGACATGCGCCCGCCGTGAACCCATGGCATAATCCGCTGTCTTTTGGGCAGACAAGCCGCCTTGCGGCTGCCCCGCAACCGAGAGTCCCGCATGTTGTCAACGATCATCGCCGCCGCCGCGGCCCCGGCCGCGCAGGCAAGTTCGAGCGCGCCGGCCACGCCCGGCAGTTTCTTCGATTCGCCGATCATCCTCATCTATGTCGTGGTGATCGCTGCGTTCTATTTCCTGTTCATCCGCCCGCAGTCCAAGCGCCAGAAGGAACAGCGCAAGATGATCGCCGACCTCGCCAGGGGCGACGAGGTGATCGCCGCCGGCATCCTGGGCCGCGTGGAGAACGTCGGCGAGCATTTCCTCACGCTCGAAATCGCCGACAACGTGCAGATCCGGGTGCAGAAGGGTGCCGTCGCGACCGTCGTGCCCAAGGGCACCATCAAGTCGTCCTGAGCCCCCTGGCCCGCCGCCTTCACGCCTGACGTCCCGTACCCATGATCGACTTTCCCCGCTGGAAATACTGGCTGGTCGGCATCGTGATGGTGCTCGGCCTGCTGTACGCCGCGCCCAACGCGTTCCGCCCGCAGCCGGCCGTGCAGATTTCGCCGAACCGCGACGCCAAGGTCGATGCCTCCCTGCAGAAGCAGGTCGCGGCCGACCTCGACAAGGCCAGGATTCCCTTCGAGGACATCGCGATCGACAAGGACCGCATGCTGGTGCGCTTCGCCAACACCGAAGTGCAGCTGCAGGGTTCCGACACGCTGCGGCTCGCGCTGGGCGACAACTACACCGTGGCCCTCAACCTCGCGACTACGGTGCCGCATTGGTTGCAGGCGATCGGCGGACGCGCGATGCCGCTGGGTCTCGACTTGCAGGGCGGCGTGCACTTCCTGATGGCGGTCGACCAGGACGCGGTGCTGAAGAAACAGCAGCAGCGTTACCTCGACGACATCCGCTCGCTGCTGCGCCAGAAGCAGATCCCCGTCGACGTGGTGTCGCAAAGCGGCGACGGCGTGCAGGCGGTGTTCAAGACCGCCGATGATCGCGACAAGGCCTCCAGCGCGATCAGCATCGACAGTACCGACCTCAACCTTGCCGAAAGCCGCACGCCAGGTGGCGGTTATGCGCTGATGGCCACCATCAAGCCGGACGTGCTGCAGAAACTGTCGCAGACCACCATCACCCAGAACGTCACCACGTTGCGCAACCGCGTCAACGAGCTCGGCGTGTCCGAACCGTTGATCCAGCAGCAGGGCGAATCGCGCATCGTGGTGGAGCTGCCGGGCGTGCAGGACACCGCCGAAGCCAAGCGCGTGCTGGGCGCGGTCGCGACGCTGGAATACCACGCCAACGACGAGAACGTGAACCCGCAGGAAGCCGCGCGCACTGGCAACGTGCCGCCCGATGACCGCCTTTACTACATGAAGGACGGCACTCCGGTGGTGCTGAAGAAGCGCGTGATCGTGAGCGGCGACGAATTGGTCGACGCCTCGCAGGGTTACGACCAGCAGACCGGCATGCCCGACGTCAACGTCACGCTCAACTCCGCCGGCGCGCGCAAGATGCTGGACTTCACCACCAGCAACGTCGGCAAGCGCATGGGCGTGGTGTACATCGAGCAGACGCCCGAAGTGAAGATCGTGGACGGCAAGGAAGTCCACAGCTCCAAGACCACCGAAACCGTGCTCAACAACGCCGTGATCCAGGGCGTGTTCGGCAAGAAATTCCAGACCACCGGCCTTTCGCAACAGGAAGCGCAGACG
>DATEKI010000138.1:0-5218 GCA_035277545.1 Rhodanobacteraceae bacterium
CACGCGCGCGTTCTCGCCATGAGCGATATCGACGCCAACCGGATGGACGTGCCCGGCTACCGCCTGGTGCGCCCGATCGGCAGCAGCGGCATGGCCACCGTGTACGTCGCGATGCAACGCTCGCTGGAACGGCAGGTCGCGGTGAAGGTGTTCGACACGGTGGATATCGAAGCCATCGCGCGTTTCGAGCAACTGCTGCGCACCAGCGCACGGCTTTCCAATCCACACATCGTGGGCGCACACCAGATCGGGCGCACCGCCGACGGCCGCACGTTCCATTCGATGCCGTTCCTGCTGAGCGCCGAACTTTCGCGGCACACCCTGCGCTCGAAACCCCTGAAGGTCGCGGCGCTGCTGCGCGAAATCCTCGACGCGCTGGGTTACGCTCACCGGCGTGGCATCGTGCATGGTGGTGTCAAGCCCGCCAACGTCCTGTTCGACGAGCGCGGCCACGCACGGCTCGCCGATTTCGGGATCGCGCGTTGCGCCGCCGAGCTGGGCCACCCGCATCCCGACGCGGCCGGCTACCTGAGTCCCGAACAGGCGCGTGGCAACCCGCCCGGGCAGCGTTCCGATTTGTACAGCGTCGGCGTGCTCGCATACGAGCTCTTGACGGGCGTGCTGCCGTTCCGGGGCGAAGATGCAGTCGCAACCGCGATCGCGCACGTCGAGCAACCCATTCCGCGGTTGCCTCCGATGGTCGGCGCATGGCAGCCGTGGATCGACAAGGCGCTCGCCAAGGTGCCCGCGCAGCGGTTCCAGAGCGCCGAGGCAATGGCCGATGCATTGTCCGTGATCGATGGCCTCGGGGAAAACGGCGCGCGCCCCGTTGGCAACCGCGCGAAGCTGCACGTACCCACCTGGGCGGTCGCCGCTGCGGCCTTGATCGTGACGGCCGGCGCCATCGCAGGCTGGGCAACGTGGAAGCACCAGCGCGCCCCCATCGCGCCACCGGCCGATTCCGCCGCACTGGCGGCATCCGGCGCGCCTGCCGCAAACCTGCCCGCGGCATCGCCACCGTCCGCGCCGGCAGCGCCCGCGACCATCGCACCACTCGCCGGCCGGGTGCAGATCCTGATCGCGCAGGCCGATACGCTGCGCGCGGGCGACCACCTTTTTTCGCCGCCCGGCAACAACGCCGCCGAACAATACCTCACCGCACTGATGCTCGACCCCGGAAACCCGGCCGCGGTGGCCGGCATCGATGCGATGCTGGCGACCTTGCGCCACCGCCTGGACAGCGCCTGGCGCGATGACAAGTTCAGCCAGGCCGCGGGCCTGCTGAAGCAGTGCGACCTGCTCGCCACGCATGCAGGCACGTCGGCGGGCCGTGCGTGGCGGGAGCAGCGGGCCGCGCTCGCGAAAAACGTCGGCGGCAGCGTTGCAATGGCGGCCCGGAACCACGACGCCAAACGCGTGGCCGCCCTGAAACCACTGGCCGACGCATTGCCCGCGATCTATCCCGCCGGCTTCGACGCCGCCGCGGCGGAACGCGAAGCCACCACGCTGGCCGCGGGAACCTTGCTGCGCGACCCGGGTGGCCCGGTGCTCGCCTACGTGCCGGCGGCCGACAACGCACCGGCGTTCGCGATCCAGCGCGTCGAAGTGACGCGCGCCGATTACGCCAGGTTCGTGCAGGCAACGCACCGCCCCGATTCGAAGTGCCTCGAAGCCTACAACCCGTTCTCGCGCATGCAGCACCTCACCTGGCAGAAGCCGGGCTTCGCGCAAGGCGGCGATCATCCGGCCGTTTGCGTGAGCTGGGATGATGCCACCGCGTACGCAGCATGGCTTTCGCGAACCACGGGGCAGGAATACATCTTGCCCGGCGGCGCCGAATGGCTGCGCGCGGCGCGTGGCATGCCGAAGGAAAACCCGTGCCAACTCGGGAATGTCGATGACGTCAGCCGCAAGAGCGCCATGGACAATGACAAGTTGTCATGCAACGACGGTGCCGAATACACCGCTGCCGTCGGGCACTACGCACCCAGCGGGGTCGGCGCCTTCGACATGTACGGCAACGTCAGCGAATGGCTCGCGGGTGGCGGCACCGGCTCGCGCGTGTTCCGCGGGATGTCGTGGCGCGACGGCAGCCACCAGACGCCGCTCGGGCGCCAGGGCACCGCCGATTCCGATATCGGCTACACCAACGTGGGCTTTCGCGTGGTGCGGGTGATCGATGCGACGCACCCCGCCCCACCCGCGGTTTCCGGCCACTGACTTCGGCGTTCGGCGGCGCGTGTTCAGGGCCGCGTCACGATGCGCGGCGCCAGACCGCGTTCGCCGCTGTATCATCGAAAGGCAGGGGCTTCTTGAACCCGCCACGGAGGGCGGCGATCGATGGCAGCCACCCATCCCTCCACCGCTGCAACCCTGGCCATCGGGCCGGCACCCGCGCGGCCATGAACATCCGCGACGCGCACCCGGTCGAGACGCCCGACTACCGCCTGGTCCGGCGGATCGGCGCAAGCAGCACGGCGTCCGTGTACGCCGCCACGGAACTGTCGAGCGGGCGCCCGCTGGCGATCAAGATCTTCCATCGCGTCGACGCCGAGTGCCTTGCAAGCCTCGAACGGCAGCTTCAGGCGAATACGCAGCTCGCGCATCCGAACATCGTGCGCGTGCGTGGCACGGGGCGCACGCGCGATGGACGCTTCTTTTACGCCATGCCGCTGCTGCGCGGTTTCGAAACGATGCACCCGAACCTGCTCGGCAGGCCGCTGCGGATAGCGATGATGCTGCGCGAACTGCTCGCAGGACTGGATGACGCACACTACTGCGGCGTGGTGCACGGCGACATCAAGCCCTCCAACGTGCTGTTCGACCCGCAAGGCCGCGCGTTGCTCGCCGATTTCGGGATCGCCCGTTGCATGGCCGGAGCCGGTGGCGAACCGGCAAGCCTGCAGTCGGACCTGCGCGACGTCGGCATGCTCGCGTACGCATTGCTCGGGGGCGCATCGACGGCCCGGCAACACGAGGCGACCGGATCACCCACGTCGACCGGGCGGCCCGTGCCGCGGCTGCCGCCGGGTGCCGCCGCATGGCAGCCATGGTTCGACAAGGCACTGGCCGAATCACCGGAACGGCAGTTCCACAGCGCGCAGGCGATGGCCGATGCGCTCGGCGCGATCGCCCGCCGCGGGCATCACGGGGGCGGTGGACCCGTCGCCCCCACGCCCCCCCCGCGCGCACCGGCATGGCCGTGGCGCACCGCACTTCCGATCGCCGCGATCGTGGTGCTGCTCGGCTGGACCGCCTGGGATTACTTCGGCGAATCGGGCGTGCCGGGCGACGTGCCTGCCGCGGTCAGCAGCGAAACGACCGTCGTTCCGCCGACCGTGAACAACGAAACGACCGTCGTTCCACCGGCGGTGAGCATCGCGGCACCCGCGTTGCCGATGGCCGTCGCGCAACCCGCAACGCCTTCGCCATCAGTGGGTTCACCCGTGCCCACGCCGGCGGATCGCGTGCAGACCTTGATCGGCGCGGCCGACACGTTGCGCAGCCAGGGCCACCTGGTCTCGCCGCCGCTCGAGAATGCCGCGAGCAAGTATCTCGCGGCATTGACGCTCGATCCCGGCAACCGCGCGGCGACGGCGGGCATCAAAGCGACCCTGGCCACGCTGCGCGACCGGCTGGACAAGACCTGGCGTGACGGCCGCGACACGACCGAAGCCGCCGGCATGCTGCGGCAAGGAGACGAACTGGCGAAACACGCGGATGCACCCTCACGTCGCAGTTGGAACAGGCATCGCAGGCGACTGGCACGCCAGGTCGGCGCCGCCGATGCGCGAGCGGCCCGCGCGCACGACACGCTGGTCCTCGCCGCGCTCCAACCCCTCGCGAAAGCGCTTCACGTTGCGGCTCGCGGCGAGCCCGATCCGACCACGGCGGCAGGCACGGCTGGCACACCGGTGGCAAGCACGTTCGGAAAAGGTGAACACCTGCGCGATACGCATGGTCCGCTGCTCGTGTACATCCCCGCCACGGGCGGCCTTGCGCCGTTCGCCATCGCGCAGGTCGAAGTCACGCGCGCGGACTATGCGGTGTTCGCCCGCGCGACGCATCGACCCGCCGCATCCTGTGTCGCGGCGCACAACCCGTTCTCGCGGCTCCGCCACCTGGATTGGCAGGCACCGGGTTTCCCGCAGGGTGGCGATCAACCGGTGGTGTGCGTGAGCTGGGATGATGCCGACGCGTACGCCGCGTGGCTATCGAAAACCACCGGCGAGCCCTACCGGCTTCCGACCGGCGATCAATGGCTGCGCGCAGCGCAGGGCGTGCCCAAGGGTGATCCCTGCAAACTCGGCAACGTGGACGACAGCAGTCGCCGAAGCCGGCTGGACGACGATCGCTGGTCCTGCAGCGATGGCGCCGCATTCACGGCACCGGTCGGGCACTACGCCCCGAGTGGCGCCGGGGTTTACGACCTGTACGGAAACGTCAGTGAATGGGTCGCCGGAGGAACCGCCGGTTCACGCGTGTTCCGCGGCCTGTCGTGGCGCGACGGCAGCAGCCACGGGAATCCGCTTGGCCTGCAGGGCACGGCCGATTCGGACATCGGCTACACCAGCGTGGGTTTTCGGGTGGTCCGGGTGATCGATGCCGCGCATCCGGCGCCACAGGCCCGCTAGGGGAAAGTCCCAAACATGACTTGTGGCGTATGCCCCCATGTCGCGGGGCGCGCATACTCCGGCGGCCCCGGCGCCTGCATGCGCCGGCCCCTCTTGTTCCCCCAGCCGGAGCGCCAATGAAACCCAATCGTCTCGCCGTTGCACTCGCATCGCTGCTGCTGTGCAGCGCCACCGCGTTCGCTGCCCCGCCGGGTTCTTCCGCGCCGGCCAGCTCCGCCAGCACCGGCAGCGACAGCGGCCCGACGGAAAGCCTGACCGAGCGGCTGATGAAACCGCTGTCGTCCACCACCACCGGTACGGTGACGGTGGAAGGCAAGGCGATCAGCTACAAAGCCGTCGCAGGCACGCTGGTGATCGACGGCACCGGCGCCAAGGAATCCACGCCCGAGGTGGCGATGGGTTATTTCGCCTACTTCAAGCAGGGCGTCGATCCGTCCAGGCGCCCGATCACCTTCATCTACAACGGCGGCCCCGGCTCCTCGACGGTGTGGCTGCACATGGGCGCGTGGGGTCCGAAACGCGTCGTGACCAACGACGACACCCATACGCCCGCCGCGCCTTATCAACTCGTCAACAACGACTAC
>DATEKI010000139.1:0-14835 GCA_035277545.1 Rhodanobacteraceae bacterium
GTGGATCGTGGGCGGACTGCTGCACGCATCGCCTGCCGTGCTCGTGGTCGCGGCGCTTGTCGCGGGGTTCATCCCGGCGATCTATTCGTACTTCCTGTATCGACGGGTCGAAGGGCCTGCATCGTCGCGGGGAAGCAGGTCGTGAAGCATTCGGGGCGATCGCGACTGGCCGGCGGTCTCCGTTAAACTGGCGGTTTCGAAGTTCGTGGTTCCGTCATGTTCGACAATCTCACCCAACGCCTGTCCGCCACCGTCCAGCGCCTGACCGGGCGCGGGCGCCTGACCGAGGAAAACATCCGCGAGGCGCTGCGCGAAGTGCGCGTCGCATTGCTCGAAGCGGACGTCGCGCTGCCGGTGGTGCAGGCGCTGATCGAGCGCATCAAGGTGCGCGCGGTCGGGCAGGAAGTGCTGAAAAGCCTGACGCCGGGACAGGCGCTGATCAAGGTGGTCCGCGATGAATTGACCGCGGTGATGGGCACGCAGAACGCATCGCTGCACCTCGCCGCGACGCCGCCGGCGGTGGTGCTGATGGCGGGCCTGCAGGGCGCGGGCAAGACCACCACGGTCGCCAAACTGGCGAAGCATCTGATCGGCCAGAAAAAGAAAGTGATGGTGGTGTCGGCCGACGTGTATCGCCCGGCCGCCATCGAGCAGTTGCAGACATTGGCGGGGCAGGTGGGCGCGGGTTTCGTGCCGTCGCAGGCCGGGCAGCAGCCGATCGCGATCGTCAAAGCGGCGGTCGATGCCGCGCGGCGCGAAGTCGCCGACGTGCTGATCGTCGATACCGCCGGCCGCACCTCGATCGACGAGGCCATGATGGCCGAGATCAAGGCGCTGCACGAAGCGGTGAACCCGGTCGAGACGCTGTTCGTGGTCGATTCGATGACCGGCCAGGACGCGGCCAACACCGCCAGGCATTTCGCCGATGCACTGCCGTTGACGGGCGTGATCCTGACCAAGGTCGACGGCGACGCGCGCGGTGGCGCGGCGTTGTCGGTGCGTTACATCACCGGACGGCCGATCAAGTTCCTGGGCGCGGGCGAGAAACCCGACGCGCTGGAACCGTTCCACCCCGACCGCATGGCCACGCGCATCCTCGGCATGGGCGACGTGCTGAGCCTGATCGAGGACGTGCAGCAGAAGACGGACGCCGACAAGGCGGCCAAGCTCGCGGCCAAGGTGGCCAAGGGCAAGCGCTTCGACTTGAACGACATGAAGGATCAGCTCGACCAGATGCTCAACATGGGCGGTCTTGCTGGCCTCATGGAAAAACTGCCGGGCGTGTCCTCACTGCCCGACAAGGTGAAGTCGCAGGTGAACGACAAGGAAGTGAAACGGATGATCGCGATCATCGGCTCGATGACCAAAAAGGAGCGCCGCCACCCCGATTTGCTGAACGGTTCGCGGCGCGCGCGCGTGGCGCGGGGTTCCGGGACGCAACCCGCTGACGTCAACCGCCTGCTGAAGCAGTACACCCAGATGGAAAAGATGATGGGCAAGTTCGCCCGCGGCGGCATGAAGGGCCTGATGCGGCAGATGGGCGGTGCGATGAAAGGCATGGGCGGGCGCATGCCGGGGCGATAACGAACCCGGCGCCGTAGGGCGGGTTTCAACCCGCCGATGGCGGCTTTCAACGCCGATGACGAGTTATCAACCCGCCCGCGGTTTTGCGCGCTCTTCGGCGGGTCAAGACCCGCCCTACCATTTCGCCCGCTTTGGCTTTACAATTGCGCGTTTCCCGCGCCCGGATGTCGCCTGAGCGACCCGCGGCCGTTCCATTCGGAGTTAGAGATCATGGTCAGGATTCGTCTTTCGCGCGCAGGCGCCAAGGGCCGGCCGTTCTACCACGTGGTGGTGACCGACCAGCGCAGTGCCCGCGACGGCCGCAACATCGAGCGTCTGGGTTACTTCAACCCGGGTGCCGCCGGTTCAACCGACAAGCGTCTCGTGCTGGACGTCGAGAAGCTGAACGCGTGGGTGGCCAAGGGCGCGCAGTGCTCGGACAAGGTTGCCGCGCTGGCGAAGGAAGCCGGCAAGCAGGCGCAAGCCGCCTAAAATTTGCGGGTGCACCACAATCCTGGTCTTTGGCCCCCTTGAGTCAAGGGGGCGATCAAGCCTTGAAAAGGTTTGATGGGGGTTGTGGAGGCATGATGATGTTGTTCGGGTGCGCGATCGATCGAGTCGATGGAGAATCCTGACGAACGAACGCGCACCCGGCTCGTGCTGCTCGGACGCATCGTGGGTGTGCATGGTGTGCGTGGGGCGGTGAAGCTGGAATCATTCACCGAGCCACGGTTGGCGATCTTCGGATACAAGCCCTGGCTGCTGGAACGCGAGCCGGAGCGTTTCGAGGAAATCGCGGAAGCGCAGGGACACGCGCAGGGCAAGGGCCTCGTTGCGACGTTGCCCGATGTGATGGATCGCGATGCTGCCGCCAGCATGATCGGTGCGCGCATCTGGGTTCCCCGTGAGGCATTGCCAGAGCTGGAACCCGGCGAGTTCTACCAGACGGACTTGGAAGGGCTGCAAGTGGTGAACGAGGCGGGAGAGGATCTGGGCCGTGTCAGCCACCTGTTCGACAACGGCGCGCACGATGTGCTGGTGACGCGCGACGAAGCCGGACGCGAGCGCCTGATTCCGTACGTGGCGGATGTTTACGTGAAGTCGGTCGATCTGGATGCGGGACGCATCACGGTCGATTGGAACAAAGACGATTGAACCAGGGACGACTGAGATGCGCATCGACGTCGTCACGCTGTTTCCCGAATTCGTGCGCCAGTGCGCCGGTTTCGGGGTGATCGGCCGTGCGGCCGAACGCGGATTGCTGGAAGTGGAAGCGTGGAATCCACGCGACCATGCCGAAGGCGGGTATCGCCGCGTCGATGACAGCGTGTGCGGCGGCGGTCCCGGCATGGTGATGTTGGTCGAGCCGCTGCGGAGGACGCTGGCGGCGGCGCGGCAAGCGGCAGCCGACACGGCGCCGGTGATTTATCTGAGTCCGCAGGGAAAGCGGCTCACGCAGGACAAGGTGCGGCAACTGGCTTCACTGCCGCGGATGATTTTGTTGTGCGGGCGCTACGAAGGGATCGACGAACGCCTGATCGGACACGAGGTCGACGAGGAACTGTCGATCGGCGATTACGTGCTGTCGGGCGGTGAACTGGCCGCCGCGGTACTGATCGACGCGATCGGAAGGTTGCAGGAAGGCGCGTTGGGTGATGCGCGATCCGTGCTGCAGGATTCGTTTTCGGACGGCCTGCTGGATTGCCCGCACTACACGCGGCCGGTCAGCCACGAATGGGGCGACGTGCCGGCGGTGTTGTTGTCGGGCGATCACGCGGCGATCGACCGCTGGCGCCGGATGCAGGCGCTGGGCCGCACCTGGCTGAAGCGGCCGGACTTGCTGGAAAACATGACGTTGGGCCGAGACGACCAACGCTTGCTGGAAGAATTCAAACGGGAACACAAGGGTCACACCCATGAACAAGATCATTGAACAATTCGAAGCCGCGCAGATGGACAAGAAGCTGCCGCTGTTCGCCGCGGGCGACACGGTGGTCGTCAACGTCAAGGTGAAGGAAGGCAACCGCGAACGCGTGCAGGCTTTCGAGGGCGTGTGCATCGCGCGCCGCAACCGCGGGCTGCACTCGGCTTTCACCGTGCGCAAGATGTCGCACGGCACCGGCGTCGAGCGCGTGTTCCAGGCCTACAGCCCGGCGATCGATTCGGTCGAAGTCAAGCGCAAGGGCAAGGTGCGCGGCGCCAAGCTGTACTTCCTGCGTGGTCTGGAAGGCAAGGCGGCCCGCATCAAGGAAGACCTCGCGGCCAACAGCAAGCCGGACGCTTCGCGCGTCAAGTAAGCCGCTGCGTTGCGGATTCGATGCAAAGCCGCGCGGAGCGATCCGCGCGGCTTTTGTTTTGCGTCAACCTCTCGCGCGTGCCCGCAGGAGACGCCCATGGCCGCGATCGCCACCCGCGGATCGCCCTGATCGCGTGTCCGCGCATCGCGCGCTCCTGCATTGGCCAGCGAGGCCGCATCATTCGTCGAACGGGCGCACCACCTCGCCATCGTTGTGCGTCATCCCGCTGCCGTCGCTCCTGTCACCGGTGAGGCGCTTGACCACGATGTAGAACACCGGCACCAGCATCAGGCCCAGCACGGTCGCGCCGATCATCCCGCCGACCACGCCGGTGCCGATCGCGTGGCGGCTGTTGGCGCCGGCGCCGCTCGAAACCGCCAGCGGCAGCACGCCCAGGATGAAGGCGATCGATGTCATCATGATCGGGCGCAGGCGGATGCGACAGGCTTCGAGCGTCGCCGTGATCAGGCCCTTGCCCTGTTTCTGTTCGTCAACCGCGAACTGCACGATCAGGATCGCGTTCTTGACCGACAGGCCGATGATCGCGATCAGGCCGATCTTGAAATACACGTCGTCCTCGAGTCCGCGGATACTGGTGAGCGCGACCGACCCGAGCACGCCCAGCGGGATCACCAGCATCACCGCGACCGGAATCGACCAGCTTTCGTACAGCGCGCAGAGGCACAGGAACACCACGAAGATGGACAGGCCGAACAGCATCGGTGCCTGCGCGCCGGACAGGATTTCCTGCAGCGACTGGCCCGACCATTCGTAACCGAAGCTCGTCGGCAGGTATTTCGCGACCAGTTCCTGCATGGCCGCGATCGCATCGCCCGAGCTGTACCCGGGCGCGGCGGTGCCGGTGAGCGAAATCGAACCGACGCCGTTGTAGCGGTCGAGTTCCGGCGCGGCCAACGACCACTTCGTGCTGACCACGCTCGACAGCGGCACCATCGTGCCGTTCGACGAGCGCGTGTAGAACTGGTCGATGTCGCCCGGGTTCATGCGAAATGGCGCGTCCGCCTGCATTTCGACGCGCAGGACGCGACCCTGGTAGTAGAAGTCGTTGGCGTACACCTGCGACAGCATCAACTGGATCGCGTTGTACACGTCGGTGACGGACAAGCCCATCGACTGCGCCTGCACGCGATCCACCCGCATGTCCACCGTCGGTGAATCCGACTGGCCGTTGACGTGGACATTGGCCAGGCGCTTGTCCTTCGCCGCCGCCGCGATCAGTTTGTCCTTGGCCTCCACCAGCGCCTGGTGGCCGAGCCCGCCGCGGTCTTCCAGCTCGAAATCGAAACCGGCGAAGCGGCCGAGGCCGCGGATCACCGCCTGGTTCATCGCATACACCTGGGCATCGCGGATCTTCGAGAACTTGGCGTTGAAGTCGTTGATGATTTCATCCGCGGTGCGCGAGCGGTCGCTCCAATCCTTGAGATGGATGAACGCCATGCCGACGTTCTCGCCGTGGCCGCTGAAACTGAAGCCGCCGATGGTGAAGGCGTTGGCGACTGCGGGATCCTTCTCGACGATCCGCTCGACCTGTTCCATGACGGCGCGGGTACGGTCGGTGGTCGCACCCGGCGGCAACTGGATGCTCGCGACGACCTCGCCCTGGTCTTCCTGGGGCACGAAGCTGGACGGCAACTGCGCCAGCAACACCACCGCGACGAGGATCGCGAGCCCGTAGCCGAGCATCCAGCGTGGCGTATGGCGCACGGCCTTGCCGAGCCGGGAAAGGTAATGCCGCGCCAGGCTTTCGTAGCCATTGTTGAAGGCGCGCAGGAAGCGATTGGCGTGTTCGTGCTCCGGGCGCAGGATGCTGGCGCACAGCGCGGGCGTGAAGGTCAGTGCCATCAGCGCCGACAGCAGCATCGAGATCGCGATGGTCACCGAGAACTGGCGGTAGATCGCGCCGACGCTGCCCGACATCAATGCGGCCGGCACGAACACCGAAGCCAGCACGGTGGTGACCGCGACGATCGCGCCGGTGATCTGGGTCATGCCCTTGCGGGTCGCTTCCTTGGGCGGCAGGCCTTCCTCGCGCATGAGGCGCTCGACGTTTTCGACCACCACGATCGCGTCGTCCACCACGATGCCGATCGCCAGCACCATGCCGAACAGGCTCAGGACGTTGATCGAGAAGCCGAGGACATAAAGGCCCAGGAACGTACCGGTCAGCGCCACCGGCACGACCAGCGTCGGGATCAGCGTGGCGCGCAGGTTCTGCAGGAACAGCAGCATCACCAGGAACACCAGCACGATCGCCTCTGCCAGCGTCTTCACCACTTCAACGATCGACACCCTGACGAAGGTGTAACTTTCGAAGGGCACGCTCCACGTGACGCCCGCCGGCAGGTTCTTCGCCAGCTCCTTCATCTTCGCGAGGACCGCATTGGATACCGAAAGCGCGTTGGCGCCCGGCAGCAGGGCGATGCCGAACGAAGCGACCGGTTGTCCGTTCAGGCGCGAGAAACTGCCGTAACCGTCCGAACCCAGTTGCACGCGGGCGACGTCGCCCAGCGTCACCGTGGTGCCGTCCGGGTTGGTGTGCAGGATGATGCCGCGGAATTCCGCCGGCGTCGTGAAGCTGGATTCGGCGGATACCGTCGCGGTGATGCCCTGGCCGTTCACCGCGGGCTGCGCGCCCACCGAACCCGCCGCGAACATCACGTTCTGTGCACGCACCGCGTTCAGCACGTCGCTCGCGGTGAGCCCGTAGCCTTTCAGTTTCAGGGGATTCAGCCAGATGCGCATGGCGTACGGCGCACCGAACTGGTCCACGCTGCCGACGCCGTCGAGGCGCGAGATCGGATCGATCAGGCGCGCGGCGATCAGGTTGTTGAGCGCCGCGGGATCGAGGTGGCCGCTCTTGTCCTGCAGCGAGATACCCATGAGGTGCCCGCCGGTGGACTTGCGCACCCGCACGCCGAGGTTGTTCACGGTGGACGGCAGGCGCGGTTCGGCGGCGTTCACCGCGTTCTGCGTTTGCACCGCGGCAGTGTCGAGGTCGGTACCGGGATCGAAGTACAGCGTGATGCTGGACGAGCCGGTCGAATCCGAAGACGAGCTGAAATACAACAGGTGGTCGATGCCCGACAGGTTCTGCTCGATCACTTGCGTCACGGTGCTCTGCACGACCTGTGCGTTCGCGCCCGGATAGCTCGCGTTGATCTGCACGCTGGGCGGCGCGATCGTCGGGTAGGCCTCGATCGGCAGCTTCAGGATCGCGAGGGTGCCGCCCAACGTGATCAGGATCGCGAGAACCCAGGCGAAGATCGGGCGGTCGATGAAGAACTGCGGCATGCGTCGGCGTCCGGGGGTCAGTTCGCGGTTGCCGCGGGCGAAGCGTCGTCATCGGCCGTGGCTGCCGCGTTGTACGGCACCGGCTTGACCGCTTCGCCGGGCTGCGCCTTCTGGGTGCCGGACGCCACGACGCGGGCACCCGCGGCGATGCCGTTCAACACGATCCAGTCGCCGCCCTGCTGTTCGCCCAGTTCGACCCGTTTCTCCACGATCTTGTCGCCGGCGCCGACCACGAACACGTAGGCGCCGTCGTTGTCGCGCTGGATCGTGCTTTGCGGCAGCAGGAACGCGTCGTGCAGGCTGCCCAGGGTCAGGCGCACGTTGACGAACATGCCCGGAAGCAGCGAGTGGTCCGGATTGGGGACCACCGCGCGCAGGTCCACCGCGCCGGTGGTCGGGTCCACGGCAAGATCGGTGAAGTCGAGCGTGCCCCGGTGCGCGTACGCGCTGCCATCGGGCAGCACGATCTGCACCTCGGCCTTGTTCGGCGCGACGAGCTTCAATTGGCCGGTTTTCTCCGCCCTGCGCAAACGCTCCACCTCCGCCATCGGCTCGCTGAAATTGGCGTAGATCGGATCGATCACCTGCACCGTGGTCAGCGGGTTGGTGTCGGTCGGCGACACCAGCGCACCCTGGGTGATATTGGCGCGGCCCGCGCGGCCGCTGATCGGCGCGGTGACCGTCGCATAGCCCAGGTTGATGCGTGCGTTCGCGACGCTGCCCTGCGCGGCCTTCACCGCTGCGTTGGCTTCAGCGGCGGACGCGACCGCGTTGTCGACATCCTGTTTCGCCAGCACGCCCTTCGCGCCCAATTCCCTGCTGCGCGTGGCGTTCAGGTCGGCGTTGCGCGCGGTGGCCTGCGCCTGCGCCAATTGCCCCTGGGCCTGGCGCAAGCTCGCCTCGAGCGGTGCCGGATCGATCTTGAACAGCACGTCGCCGGCCTTGACGTCGGTGCCTTCCTTGTAAACGCGCTGCAGCACGATCCCGGTCACGCGCGCGCGCACCTGCGCGGTCAGCGTCGCCGCGAGGCGGCCGGGATAGTTGCGCGTCACCGGCACGTTGGCGGGCTTCGCCGTCAACACCTCCACTTCGGGGAGCGCTTGTGCGGGAGGAGCGGAGCGGCTGCACGCGCCGAGAACGAGCGCGAATGCGAGGCTTCCGGCGCCCCGCAGCAAGCATTTCATCATCGGGTTTCTCTACCCGGCAGGTCAGTAATCAGCGAGTATGACGCGATCGACGCGCTTCGTCCCTAGGCCAAGCGTCATGTACCCGCTTGCGCGGGTTGCGTGTGTGCGGGACGGGAGAGGTCGTTGGCTGAACCGACCACGTTGCGCCCAAGCTGCTTGGCGCGGTACAGCGCCTGGTCGGCCATGCGCAGCAACGCTTCCGGCGTGTCGCCATGTTCAGGATAACTCGCGACGCCGATTGAAACCGTGGCCGGCGGCAACGTGCCGGCGCGGTAGCGCACCACCAGTTCCGCGGTGGCCTTGCGGATCACCTCCGCGCGTTCGCGCGCCTGCGCGTGATCGGCGTCGGTCAACACGAGCGTGAATTCCTCGCCGCCGAAACGGCAGGGCATGTCCTCGCCCCGGCACGACTGCGCGAGCAGCGCACCGAAAGCACCCAGCAGCGCATCACCGGCGTCGTGGCCCTGGGTGTCGTTGTAGCGCTTGAAGTGGTCGAGGTCGAACATCAGCACCGACAGGCCGCCCTTGCGGCGCTCGGCACGCAGCAGTTCGCGCGGCAGCGATGCTTCGAGGTAGCGGCGATTGAACAGGCTGGTCAGTGGATCGCGGATCGATTGCGTGCGCAGGCTGGCCTGCAATTGCAGGTTGGCGAGCGCCAACGCCAACTGGTCGGCGGCGGTCGTCGCGAGCCGCCGCATGTCCGGCGCGATCGCCTCCGGCGCGCACAGGCTGAGTACGCCGAGCACTTGTCCCTGCGAATTGAGCGGCAGGCACAAAGTGCGGTCGGCGGTGACGCCGGCCTGGGTCAGATGCGGGCAAACCGGTGCGGTGTGGTCGTCTTCGCCCGGATGTGGCTGGCTGCGGCGCAATGCCCAGCAGTCGTCCGGTGCGAAGATCGCGCCGCCCAGGTCGGAACCGCGCATGCCCCAGTGCATGCGCGCCTCGACGATGTTGCGCGACGCATTGATCAGCGCCAGCGCGCCGGACACGTCGTGCAACAGCGGGGGCAACGCGCGTTCGATCACGTTGATCGCCTCGTCGCGGTCGCGGCAGTTCTGCAGCAGTTCCGCGAGCGTGGAAAGCCGGCGCAGTGTTTCGCTGGAACGGTTGGCTTCCTGCAACGCCTGTTGCAAATGCAAGGCGTTGCGTTCGAGTTCGAGTTCGCCCCGCTGCCGCCGCCGGCGTTCGAACCCGCTGTTGACGAGTGCGGCAAGCAGCAATGACAGACAACCAAACAGTGCAATCGCGGCGACGAAGGTGACGCGCTTGCCATAGCGCTCGCTGGTCCCTTCGCGTTGCGCGAGCAGCGTGGCTTCGTGATCAAGCATCGCCTCGGCAAGGCCGTGGACGGGTTGGGTCGTCTGCGAAACCAGCGCGACGACATCCGCGTGTGCGACCTCCGCCCCGTGCGTCCGATAGTCACCGAGGATTTTTTCGAACTGCGCGCGGCGCTCGCCGATTGCGGCCTCCAACTGCTTCGTGGCCGCGACCTGCGCAGGATTGTCCGCGACCAGGTCCCCGAGTTGCGTTGCGTCGCGTTCGACGGCGGCAACGTGACGCCAATACTGCTGAAAAGCGATGTCACGGCCGGTCAAACCGTAGCTGCGGGCATCCATTTCGGCGAGCTGCAGCTGTCCGGCCAGTTCCAGGATCTGCTCGCGTACCTGGTAGCTGTGCAGCGTCCATTGGTGGGCATTGCGGTACAGCCGCCCCGTCACGAATACCGCCGCCGCGAGGATCAGGATGAGGATCACGGCTGCCGCGGCCATGGCCATGACGCTGCGGCGCAGCCGGGACTTCCGCTGAATCCTGGTCTGGAGAGGCTTCATCTCGGCGGTTGGAGTTCCTTCCATTGCCAGTGGATGCCGAAAAGTGGCTGGGCCGACCGCACATGCGCACGACTGCATGCGCGCAGTCCGGGCCGATCATACGCGGCGCTTCGGCATGGGGGCGGCGGGCGTGGTCAAAACCGGACCTGATCGACGTTTTTCACGCCGCCTGCGGCAGCCGGGGGGCAGCCGAATCGCCACGCAAAACCGGTGCCGGGATGCGTGCGCGGCGCGCCCGGACACGGCGCCGGGCTGGAATGGCCTGCGCGCGCGGCGCTATCCTATTCGTTCCCTTCCCGCATCAAATCGAACAGACATGAACGCATTGCACGCCCCCACCGGGGGTGATGAAGTGGCTGCCATCGCGGCCGCCGTCCGCGGCAAGGTCGAACCTGCCGATGCCGCGACGGCAGAAGCTTTTGCCAGGCTGGCCTGCGCGGAACTCGGGCCCGATGAACTGGCCAGGCGCGGCGTCGATGGCTGGGCCGCGATGTGCGCGGATCTGTTCCGCTGGGCGCGCAACCGGCCGGCCGGCCATCCCGCCGTGCGCGTGTTCAATCCCGACCAGGACCACAATGGTTGGCGCTGCGCGCACTCGGTGATCGAAGTCGTCACCGCCGATGCGCCGTTCCTGGTCGACTCCCTTGAAATGGTCATCAACAGCGAAGGACTGCGGCTGCATCGCCTGATCCACCCGGTGATGGACATCCGGCGCGATGCGAGCGGCAACATCACGTCGGTCGCGGCGTGCGGCGAAAGCGGCACGGCCGAATCGGTGATGCACGCCGAAATCGACCGCGTCGACGCCGCCACGCTCGGCAAGCTGCAGGCACTCGCCGAAGTGGCGCTCACCGACGTGCACGCCGCGGTCAACGACTGGCAGGCCATGCACGACAAGATGCTGGCGATCGCCGATGCATTGCCGGCGGAGCGGGATTCGCTCAGCGCCGGTGAAATCGCGGAAGGCCAGGCGTTCCTGCGCTGGGCCGCGGACAATCACTTCACCTTCCTCGGTTATCGCGAATACGACGTGGTGGCAGAGAAGGGCGACGAATTGCTGAAGACGCGCGCGGGTTCCGGCCTCGGCATCCTGCGCAATCCCGACCTTGCCACCGCGCCGCGTTCCACCAAGAGCCTGGTCGCGACGCGCCTGCCGCAATCGGGTTCGATGGACGCGATCATCCTGACCAAGACCAACGCTCGTTCGCGCGTGCACCGCGCCGGCTACATGGATTACATCGGCGTGCTGCGCTTCGATGACAAGGGCAAGCCGGTCGGCGAATCGCGCTTCCTCGGCCTGTACACCTCCACTTCGTACATGCGCCGTCCGCAGGACGTGCCGCTGGTGCGCAAGAAGTTCGAGTCGGCCGAGAAGCGTTCCGGCCTGCGTCCGCAGTCGCACTCCGGCAAGGCGTTCCGCTCGATCCTCGAAACGCTCCCGCGCGACGAGTTGCTGCAGGCTTCCAGCGACGAACTGTTCAGCCTTGCCAGCGGCATCTTCGACGTCAACGAACGCCGCCAGGCGCGCCTGTTCGTGCGCCGCGACGCCTACGGCCGCTTCTTCTCCTGCCTGGTGTTCATCCCGCGCGACCATTACGGCGCGAACGTGGGCGAGCGCGTCAAGGAAATGTTGCGCGATGAACTGCACGGCGCCCACGTGGACGCGAACGTGCAGATCGGCGATGCGCCCATGGCACGCATGCACGTGGTGGTGCGCCCGCGCGCGGGCGAGCACGTGGATTTGGACGTGCGGAAACTGGAAGCGAAGCTTGCACCGATCGTGCGCAACTGGCACGACGAATTGCGCGACGCGCTGGTGGGCGGGCTTGGCGAGGAACACGGTGCGCACCTCGCGGGCCGCTGGGGCAGCACGCTGGCTTCTGGTTACATCGAGGAGCAGACCCCCGGCCGCGCGGCCGAGGACGTGGGCATCCTCGCCGCGATGACGACTGCGGGCGAAGACATGCGTCTTGCGTTCCACGATTCCTATCGCAAACCGGGCGAACTGCACTTCAAGATCTTCCGCGCGGGCAGCGACATTCCGCTGTCGGACGTGCTGCCGCTGCTCGAGAACGCCGGCCTCAAGGTCGACACCGAACAGGTCCACGCGCTGGAACTGCACGGCAGCAAGGCCTGCATCCAGGATTTCGTGGTGCGGCCCGCTGCACCACTGAAATTCAAGCTCGAAGATGTGCACGCGCGTTTCGAGGCCGCCTTCGCCGCGATCTGGCGCGGCCAGGCCGAGAACGACGGCCTCAATTCGCTGCTGCTGGAGGCCGGCCTCGGCTGGCGGCAGATCGCGATGCTGCGCGGTTATTCCAAGTACCAGCAGCAGGTCGGCACGACGTTCTCGCAGAACTACATGGACGAGACGCTGGGCCGTTATCCGATGATCACCGGATTGCTGGTCGAGTTGTTCGAAGCCAAGTTCGATCCGCAGCGCGAAACTGGCGATGCGGCCAGCCGCAAGCATGCGCGCGAAGCGCTGGAACGCGAGCTGGGCGTGTTGACGCCCAAGGCCGTGCTCGAATCCAATCCGGATTTCGTGGCGCGGGTTGCCGCGTTGCTGGAAAAGCCGCGCGAGGAACAGGTCGAAGGCCTCGTGACCGCCATCAAGGCGTTGCTGGCGAATGTTTCCAGCCTCGACGACGATCGCATCCTGCGCGGCTTCATGGGCCAGATCCGCGCCACGCTGCGCACCAATTATTTCCAGACGCACGACGGCAGGCCGGCCGAGTACATCAGCTACAAGCTCGACTCGCACCAGGTGCCGGACGTTCCGAAACCCGTTCCTTACCGCGAGATCTGGGTGTACGCACCGCGCGTGGAAGGCGTGCACCTGCGCTTCGGTCCGGTCGCGCGCGGCGGCATCCGCTGGTCGGACCGCCGCGAGGATTTCCGCACCGAGGTGTTGGGCCTCGTGAAGGCGCAGATGGTGAAGAACACCGTGATCGTGCCGGTCGGCTCCAAGGGCGGCTTCTTCGTGAAGCGCCCGCCGGCCGAACGCGACGCGCTGCTGGAAGAAGGCATCGCCTGCTACAAGATGTTCATCAACGGCCTGCTCGACATCACCGACAACATCGACACGGCCGCGAACAAGGTGCTGCATCCGGCCGACGTGGTGCGCCACGACGCCGACGATCCGTACCTGGTGGTCGCGGCCGACAAGGGCACGGCGAAGTTCTCGGACATCGCCAACGGCTTGTCGATCGAGCACGGCTACTGGCTGGGTGACGCGTTCGCCTCGGGCGGTTCGGCGGGCTTCGACCACAAGGACATGGGCATCACCTCGCGCGGCGGGTGGGAGTCGGTGAAGTACCACTTCCGCACGCTGGGGCATGATTGCCAGGCCGAGGACTTCACCTGCGTCGGCATCGGCGACATGTCGGGCGACGTGTTCGGCAACGGCATGTTGCGCTCGCGCCATACGCGCCTGCTCGCGGCGTTCGACCACCGCCACATCTTCATCGATCCGAATCCGGATGCGGAAAAGTCGTTCGTCGAGCGCGAGCGCATGTTCGCGCTGCCGCGCTCGTCGTGGGACGACTACGACAAGTCGATGATCTCGAAGGGCGGCGGCGTGTTCGCGCGCAGCCTGAAAGCCATCAAGATCACGCCGGAAATGCGCGAAGTGCTCGGCATCGGCGCCGACGTGGAATCGCTGTCGCCGACCGACCTGATCAGCGCGATCCTCAAGGCGCCGGTGGACCTGTTGTGGAACGGTGGCATCGGCACCTACGTGAAAGCCGCGTCGGAAACCAACGCGGACGTCGGCGACCGCGCCAACAACGCGCTGCGCATCAACGGCGACGACCTGCGCTGCAAGATCGTGGGCGAGGGCGGCAACCTCGGCTTCACCCAGAAGGGCCGCATCGATGCGGCGCGCAAGGGCGTCCTGCTCAACACCGACTTCATCGACAATTCGGCGGGCGTGGATACCTCCGACCACGAAGTCAACATCAAGATCCTGCTGAACGATGCGGTGCAGCGTGGCGAGATGGACATCGAGGCGCGCAACAAGTTGCTGCACTCGATGACCGACGAAGTCGCGCGCCTGGTCCTGCTCGACAACTACCGCCAGAACGGCGCGCTCGGCGTGATGGAACACATGTCGGTGAGCCGCATCGGTTCGCAGGCGCATTTCATCCGCACGCTGGAGTCGCGCGGCCAGCTCGATCGCCAGATCGAGTCGCTGCCGTCCGACGCTGAACTCGCCGAGCGCCGCACGCACCGGCAAGGGCTGACGCGGCCGGAACTGGCCGTGCTGCTGTCGTATTCCAAGATCGTGCTGTACCAGCAGTTGCTGGATTCCGACGTACCGGAGGATCCATTCCTCTCGCACGAACTGGTGCGTTATTTCCCGGAACCCCTGCACCAGAAATACGCGGCGCACATGCAGCGCCATCGCCTGAAGCGCGAGATCATCGCGACCGCGGTCACCAACTCCATCGTCAACCGCATGGGTGCGACCTTCGTGCTGCGCACGCAGGAGGACACCGGGCAGACCGCCGCCGCGGTGGTCAAGGCCTACAACGCCGCGCGCCAGATCATCCACGCGCGCGAAATCTGGTCGGGCATCGATGCGCTGGACGGCAAGGTCAGCCAGTCGGCACAGATCGACGCCCTGATGAAGGTGTGGTCGCTGCT
>DATEKI010000140.1:0-15985 GCA_035277545.1 Rhodanobacteraceae bacterium
TGGCCGCCCATCGAATGCCCCATGATGCCGCGTCGCGCAGAATCCGCCGGGAAGTGCGTGGCAATCAGTGCGGGCAATTCTTCGACCACGTGGGTTTCCATGCGAAAGCGCGAGGACCACGGCGCCTGCGTGGCATCGAGATAAAAGCCGGCACCCTCGCCGAATTCCCAATCGCCCGTCGCGCCTTCGATTCCGGTGTTGCGCGGACTGGTATCGGGCGCCACCAGCATCAGGCCGAGTTCGGCGGCGACACGTTGTGCGCCAGCCTTGATCGGAAAGGTTTCCGGCGTGCACGTCAATCCGGCGAGGTAATAAACGACCGGCACCTTGCCGCGTGCAGCCTGAGGGGGAGCGTATACGGCGAATGTCATCGGTCCGCCACAAGCTTGCGACGGGTATCGGTAGAAACCTTGCGTGCCGCCGAAGCAGCGCTGTTCGGAAAGCGTTTCGATGTCCATCGCCGCACCCTGCAGCAGTCGATCCGTTTCCCAGTATGCACCCATCCTCGGGCGTGACCGAGGAGCCCTGCGCTCAAGGCCTCGTGCCGCGCTCTGTTTTGCGGTACGCGTGTTGTGCCGGTGTCACGCGCACGGTGCAGATGTGTTGCGGATCCGGAGCAGTGTCCGCCGAGTGAACCGCACACGGATCAATGGATGATCGCAAGTCATTGAATGTTCGGGTCTCCGGCATCGCGGAACGTGGCACGTTATCTGCTGTCCCCAAGTTGACTTTGCGGGGGCTGGCACCAGGCAGCCCATCCCATCAGTACCTGCCCGGCAAGGAGGTTCACGATGAACGCGTTTCCGGTCCGACATTTTCCCGTTGCGTTGCTGAGTGCGGCATTGCTGACTTTTTTCGCGGCGGCCGCAGGTGCCCAGTCCGCCGGGTCGCTGCAACAGATGTCGCAGAATCCCGATGACTGGGTGATGCCAGGCGGCAATTATTCGGTAACGCGCCACAGCACGCTGGACCAGATCAACACGTCCAACGCCAAGGATCTGCACGTGGCATGGACCATGTCCACCGGCACGCTGCGCGGCCAGGAAGGCCAGCCTCTGGTGGTGGGCAACATGATGTACTTCGAAAGCTCGTATCCGAATTACGTGTATGCCGTCGATCTGGACAACGTCGGCAGGATCGTCTGGAAATCCAACATTTCGCAGGACAGTTTCGCGCCCACGGTGGCGTGCTGCGACGTGGTGAACCGTGGCGTCGCATACGCCGACGGGATGATCTTCGCGAACTTGCTGGACGGACGCATCTACGCCTTCGATGCCAAGACCGGCAAGGTGAAGTGGAGCGCGCGCAACGCCGACCCCAAGATCGGGCAGACCATGACCATGGCGCCGCTGGTCATCCATGATGAAGTGCTGACCGGCGTTTCGGGCGCCGAGTACGGCGTGCGTGGCTACCTCACGGCCTACAACATCCACACCGGCAAGCAGATGTGGCGTGCCTACAGCGAAGGCCCCGACACGGACCTGTTGTTCAATCCGTCGAGGACCCTCAACGGCGCGACGGGCAAGCCGGTCGGCAAGGATTCGAGCCTCAAGACGTGGAAGGGCGACCAGTGGAAGCTGGGCGGCGGCACCACCTGGGGCTGGTATTCGTACGATCCGAAGTTGAACCTCGTGTATTACGGCACCGGCAATCCGGGCACTTGGGATCCGACCGCGCGCCCGGGCGACAACGCATGGTCGATGTCGATCATCGCGCGCAATCCCGACACGGGCGAAGCGGCGTGGGCGTTCCAGATGACGCCGCACGACGGCTGGGATTATGACGGCGTCAACGAAAGCATCCTCACCGACACCACGATCGACGGCAAGGACATCCCGACCCTCACGCATTTCGATCGCAACGGATTTGCGTACGTGTTGAACCGCAAGGACGGTCATCTGCTGCGCGCGCACAGCTACATCCCGAACCTCAACTGGGCCTCGAAGATCGACCTGAAGACAGGCCGCCCCGTGGTCAATCCCGACAAGATGACCAAGGAAGGCGTCAACGTGAAGGATATCTGCCCGGGTTCGCAGGGCGGCAAGGACCAGCAACCCGCATCATATGACCCCGTGTCCAAACTGTTCTACGTCCCGACCAACAACGTTTGCGAGGACTACCAGGCCTTCAGCGCGAAGTACAAGGCGGGCTTCCCGTACGTCGGCGCAATCGTGCGCATGTATCCGTACAACAACGGCGATGTCGGCGGGCGTTTCATCGCGTTCGATCCCGTCACCGGCCAGACCAAGTGGGCCATCAACGATCGCTTCCAGGACTGGAGCGGGGCACTCACGACGAAGGGCGGCATCGTCTTCTACGGCACGATGACCGGCTGGTTCCGTGCCGTCGACATGAAGACGGGCAAGATCATTTGGCAGTTCAAGGCGCCGTCCGGCATCGTCGGAAACCCGATCGCCTACCAGCATGGCGGCAAGGAATACATCGCCATCCTGACCGGCGTCGGCGGCTGGGGCGCGATCGGCATGACCAACAACCTGACCAAGGCCACCGCCGGCCTGGGCGCGGTCAACGCGACGATGGCGCTGCCCGACTACACCAACCTGGGCGGCACGCTGATGGTGTTCACCGTCGGCGACAGCGGCATCACCGACAAGAACATGCCGACGCAGAGTGCGGCCGCGGCCGGTGGCAAGAGTGCCGATGCATCGCCGCCGGCCATGCAAAAGGTCGCCGACGGAAAACCGGACTGAACAACCAGGACAGGAGCGAGCCCGTGACGAACTATCGCTGGCCCAGCGTTGCCGTGATTGCTGCTTGCCTTCTGGCGGGCGCAGGCGTCGCCCGCGCGGAAGGCACGTTGCGCGTGTGTTCCGACCCGGCCTACCTGCCTTATTCGAACCAGGCGGGCGCGGGTTTCGAAAATGCGGTGGCGAAGGCGGTCGCGGATGCGCTGCACGAAAGACTCGAGTACGTGTGGTACGACACGCGTGCGAAAGGCGGCTTCGAACAGTTCCTGGCACAGACGCTGGACAAGGGCACGTGCGACGTGGTGATGAGCCTGCCCTATGGCAGCCGCCAGGACCAGACCACCGACCCGTACTACGTGTCGTCCTACGTGTTCGTGTTCAAGAAGTCGAAGGGCTACGACATCACCAGCCTCGATTCGCCGGTGCTGCACAAACTCAAGATCGGATTCGAATCCGACACGCCGGTGCAGGATGGCCTGCAATTGCGCGACATGGTCATCGGCGCCAAGGCCTTCGACGTCGCGGGCACGCCCGGCGAATCCCCGCGCTCGATGCTGCAGGCGGTGCAGGACGGCAGCGTCGACGTGATGATCACCTGGGAGCCGTCGATCGGAGCCTACCTGAAGGATTACCCGGACCTCGATGTCGTGATGGTGCCGAACGCACGCGACATGGGCCCCCCCGAACAGTATTCGTTCCCGATGTCGATGGGCGTGCGCGAAGGCGACGACGCGCTGATGGACAAGTTGAACGCGGTGATCAAGGCGCACCGGTCCGAGTTGACGCGGATCCTGGAGCAACATGGCGTGCGCTATTACGGGTCGGCTTCCGGCAACCCGGGCGTCGGAGCGGGCGTGCGGTGAAGCCATGGGAACCGGGAAGCAATGGCGTGGTTCGAGGATGCGAAACAATCCCTGGACGATCCTGACCGCATGCATCGTCAGCATGACCTGCACGGCGGCCGTTGCAGCATCGCTGATGGCGGCGACAAGCACGGATGCGGCGCCGCCATCAGCGTCCGCGGCGGCGGAGCCCGCGGGCCTGAAGGACGCCAAGGCCAGCGATTGCTTCGCGTGCCACGCGATCGACCACAAGGTGGTCGGCCCTGCCTACGACGAAGTCGCCACGCGTTACGCCGGGAAAGGCAAGGCCGAGGTGGACAAGCTGGCGGAAAAGATCATCAAGGGTGGTTCCGGCAACTGGGGAAACATCGCGATGACGCCGCATCCGGATCTCGGACAGCAAAAAGCCCGGACGATTGTCGAATGGATCCTTTCGCTCAAGCCCGCGGCAGGTGCCAGTGCTGTCGCTAAATCGTCAAGTGGAGTATCCGGCAAGGCCTTCACCTACAAGACCGAAGACGGAAAGACGGTCAAGCTCGATTTCCCGCTGTTCGTGGCGGGACACAAACCCGAAATCGTCACCCAGGACGTATTCACCGGTTACGAGCAATTCAACGCATACTGCAACCGCTGCCATGGCGACGACGCCGTGGGCGGTGCCTACGCGGCGCCGGACCTGCGCCACTCGCTGGAAGGCGGGATGACGTACCAGCAATTCCTGCAGACCGCGATGGCGGGGCGCGAGTCCAAGGGCATGCCGTCGTGGGCGGGCTTCTTCACGCCGGAACAGATTCGCGATATTTACGAATACGTGAAAGGGCGGCAGGTTGGCTTGATTCCCACTGGTCGGCCACCCTCCGCGCAGGATTGACGAAGAACGGAAAACGGCAATGAAAACGCGCGCAGCTGTTGCATGGGAAGCGGGGCAACCGCTTTCGATCGAGGAAGTCGACCTGGAAGGCCCGAAGGCGGGCGAGGTGCTGGTGCGCATTGTCGCGACCGGCGTGTGCCACACCGATGCCTACACCTTGTCGGGTGCCGATCCGGAAGGCCTGTTCCCGGCGATCCTCGGCCACGAGGGTGGCGCGATCGTCGAGGAAGTCGGGCCCGGCGTGAGGTCGGTGAAACCAGGCGACCACGTGATTCCGCTGTACACGCCGGAGTGTGGCGAGTGCGAATACTGCCTGTCCGGGCGCACCAACCTGTGCCAGAAAATCCGCGTGACGCAGGGCAAGGGCCTGATGCCCGACGGCACCTCGCGGTTTTCTTGCAAGGGCAAGATGCTGCGGCATTACATGGGCACCAGCACCTTTTCCGAATATACGGTGTTGCCGGAAATTTCGGTCGCGAAGATCGACCCGAAGGCGCCGCTCGACAAGGTGTGCCTGCTCGGTTGCGGCATCACCACCGGCGTTGGCGCGGTACGCAACGTCGCCAGGGTGCGGCCGGGTTCCACGGTCGCGGTATTCGGCCTTGGCGCGATCGGTTTGGCCGTGGTGCAGGGCGCCGTGATGGCGAAGGCCAGCCGCATCATCGGCATCGATGTCAATCCGGACAAGTGGACGATGGCGAAGGCGATGGGCGCGACGGACTTCGTGAATCCCAAGGACCACGACGGGCCGATCCAGCAGGTGATCGTCGATCTCACCAACGGGGGCGTGGATTATTCGTTCGAGTGCATCGGCAACGTGAACGTGATGCGTTCCGCCCTCGAGTGCTGCCACAAGGGCTGGGGGGAATCGACCATTATCGGCGTTGCGGCGGCGGGGCAGGAGATCAGCACCCGTCCGTTCCAGCTCGTCACCGGCCGCGTCTGGCGCGGCGCCGCGTTCGGTGGCGTCAAGGGCCGTTCGCAATTGCCGGGTTACGTCGACGAATACATGCAGGGCAACCTGAAAGTCGACGAGTTCGTCTCGAAGGTGCTGCCGCTGGAGCAGATCAACGAAGCGTTCGACCTGATGCACGAAGGCAAGGTGATTCGATCGGTGATTCGCTACGGCGATACCGTATCGACCTGACCAATGCCAGCCAATCCATCAACCCGGCACGAGGATCGCACCATGGCACATTCCTTCAGCGGCGGCTGCGAGCACGTACACACCTGGTCCGACCAGGCCTATCTGGACAGCCATGATTGCCACTGCTCGATCTGCAGGGGCATCACCGGAAAAGACTCCCTGCACGTGACCTTCTTCAAGTACGGCGACCTCAAGGTCGATCACCCCGAACTCCTGAAGCGGCAGCCGTACAACACCAGAAATCCGGATGGTCCATTGGAACTTTGTACCTGTTCGGTCTGCGGGGCTCCGATCCTGGTCGACGACAGGCAGCGTCGGATCCGCGTGGTTGCCCCGGGCCTCATGGGTTACGACGAGGGCAAGATGCCGGCGGCGTACCATGCCTTCTTCGATCCGGCGGCCGGCAGCCCGAAGCCGTCCGATGGACGGCCGGTCTACGGTGCGCTGCGGCCGGATTTCGTTTGGCCGAACCCGGCCTGACGCGTCGGCGTGCGGGGGAGGGCCTGAATCCGCCTGGCCTTCGCACCGTCCTGGGCGGTGCCATTCTTGCAATGCTGTCGTCCGGCATGGCACTCGCTGCGCCGCCCATCCAGCAACTCGGCGAGGTCGTGGTGATCGGCGTGACGCCGTTGGCGGGCCTGGGTGTGCCGGCTGCGCAGGTTCCGCTCAATACGCAGAGCGCGCAGGCCGATGACGTTGCGCAGATCCACGGCCAATCGCTGACGGGCCTGTTGCAGCTCGACTTCCAGGGTGTCAACGTCACCCGGTCGCAGGGCAACCCGTGGCAGGACAATCTCTACTTCCACGGGTTCACGCTGTCGCCGCTGCCGGGCTCGCCGGCGGGCATCTCGGTGTATCTGGATGGCGTGCGCCAGAACGAATCGTTCGCGGAAACGATGAACTGGGAATCCATTCCCGATTTCGCGATCCGTGACGTGACGCTGATCCCGAGCTCCAGTCCGCTGTACGGGCTGAACACCCTGGGCGGCGCGCTGGTGCTGACGAGCAAAAGCGGTTTCAACGATCCGGGTGGATCGTTCGAAACATCGGGTGGCGCGTGGGGACGCGTCCAGGCAAGCACCGATTTCGGTGCACACAGCCGCACCTTCGGCATCTATGCCGGCGTCGGCAGCGACTATGAAACCGGTTGGCGCAAGTATTCACCCAGCCGCGTCCAGCAGGGCTTCGTGCGCGTGGACTGGCAGCCCGACGACGCCACCGATGTCGCCTTGAGCTACGCCGGTGCGCACAGCCGCCTGTACGGCACCCAGACCTTGCCGGTCGAGTGGGCGGACACCCCGAAGGCCGCCTTTACCTGGCCGGACTTCTCCATCAACAACATCAACCAGTTCAACCTGCGCGGCACGCACGACTTCGGTGGTGGCTGGTCGTTGCAGGCGGAAGGCTACCTGCGTATTTCGCAAGGCCGCGGGTTCAACAGCAACACCAACGACTTCGAAGCCTACGATGCCGGCGACGGACCTCTGGGTTACGACGTTCGTGGCCCGTTCGACCGCCACTCGATCGGCAACTTCCACTATGCCGGCGTCACGCCGCCCTACGATCCCCGCAACCCGGCCGCGACCATCAACAACGTGGTCGCATCCAACGTGCTGGGCAACGTGCACACGCGCGGCTACGGTGCCTCGGTGCAGGTGGTCCAGACGGGGCGCATCGGCGGCTTTGCCAACCAGTTCACGCTGGGCCTCAGCCTTGATGTCGGCGGCACGCGCTTCACGCAGTTCGGGCAGCCCGCGTATTTCCCGTACGACGCGGCGCTGCGCGGCGACACGATCGGCCTGTTGCCGTTCGAGCTCGACCCGATGACCGCGGCGGCGACCGGGACGCGCAACCAGGGCATCTATTTCCTCGACGTGCTGGCGCTGGGTACGGCGGTACACGTCACGGCCGGTGGCCGCTACAACTACAGCCACGCCAGCGTGCGCGACCTGTCGGGCAGCACCCCCGCGATCGACGGCCGCAACACGTTCCACCGCTTCACTCCCAGCCTTGGCGTGACTTGGGCGATCGATCCGCGGCTCGACGCGTATGCCGACTACGACGAGGGCATGCGCACGCCGACCCCGATCGAACTCGAGTGCGCCGATCCCGCCGCGCCGTGCGCGCTGCCCAACGACTTCACCGGCGACCCGCCACTGAAGGCGGTGGTCGCGCGCACCCTCAGCGCGGGCCTGCGCGGCACGCTGGCTGGCGGCCGCCTGCGCTGGAACGTGTCACCGTACTACAGCCGGGTCAGCAACGACATCCTGACGATTTTCACCCACGGCAGTTCACGGGGCTACTTCGCCAACGTGCCGAAGACCCTGCGCCGGGGCGTGGACCTCGGCATCGGCGGCGACGCCGGTGGGCTCGAGTGGCAGGCCAACTACAGCTTTGTGGACGCAACCTACCAGGCGCCGTTCGATGAGGTGGCCGGGGACAACTCCAGCGCCGACGCCGACGGCGTGATCCATGTGCGCAGCGGCGACCGCATTCCCGGCATTCCGCGCAACATGTTCACGCTGGCCGCCGAATACCACGTCATGCCGCAGTGGTCGTTCGGCGGAAACATTCGCGCGTATTCCAGCCAGTACGCGACCGGTGACGAAAACAACCGGGACCGGCACGGACCCGTCCCCGGCCATGCCGTCGTCGATCTCGACCTGCACTACCAGCCTTTGCCGCGCTTGGCGTTTTTTGCCCAGGTCACCAATGTGTTCAATCGCAGGTACTTCGCCGGCGGCCAGCTGGCTGACAATGTGTTCGATACGCCCAACCGCTTGGTCGACACGTCAGGTCCGGGCACGTCGACGCTGTTCGTCGCGCCCGGCGCCCCGCGCGGCTGGTTCGTCGGCATGTCCTATCGCTTCGACGGGGAAGGGCGCTGACGGTGGCGAGTATCGTGTCCGGCAACAAGGAGTGCCCGTTCCATCGAAGGAGTTGTCTGATGTCCCATGCAGAGGGATTCCGCCCACGCGGGCGTGCCGGCGAAGAGGCGTGCGCTTGCGCCGGCCTGCCGAAGCAGCCCCGCGCGCCGGCCCGCGTCATGGCCGCCGCCATCCTGGCATGGCTTCCGTTCACCGCGCCGGCACAATCGGCCCCGTCGAAACCGCGGGTATTGCCGACCATCGTGGTGACCGCCACGCGCATTCCCGAACCCGCGTTCGACGTGCCGGCGTCGATCACCGCGGTGCAGGTGGGCAGCGTCGATGGCGACACGCCCGGCGTCAACGCGTCGGAATTCCTGCGCGGCGTGCCCGGCGTGCTTGCGCGGGACCGCCAGAACTATGCGCAGGACGAACAGATCTCGATCCGCGGATTCGGCTCGCGCGCGACGTTCGGGGTACGCGGCGTGCGCCTGTATACCGACGGCATTCCCGCCACGATGCCGGACGGGCAGGGCCAGGTTTCCAATTTCGATTTCGGTGGCGCGGACCGGATCGAAGTGCTGCGCGGACCGTTCTCTGCGCTGTACGGCAACTCGTCGGGCGGGGTGATCCAGATCTTCACCGCGGACGGCAGCCAGCCGCCGGAAATGATCGGCGGCTTTGGTGGCGGCAGCAATGGGCAGTGGCGGGCGGACATCGGCGCACGCGGCACGCGCGGCGGCTTCGGTTACAACTTCGACCTGTCTGATTTCCGCACCGATGGTTATCGTCGCCACAGCCAGGCCGAACGCATCAACGGCAACGCCAAGCTCGATTTCAAGGTTGGCAAAGGCGGCAAACTCACCGTGGTGTTGAACACGGTGTCGTTGCCGCAGGCACTGGACCCGCAGGGCCTGACCTGGGCGCAATACCAGGCCGATCCGCGCCAGGCCGCGCCTTCCGCCTTGCAATACGACACGCGCAAGAGCGTCCACCAGTGGCAGGGCGGTGCGGTGTACACGCAACAGCTCGATGCGCACCAGAGCCTGCGCGCACTCGTTTACTACGGCCAGCGCAGCGTCCGGCAATTCCTTTCCGTTCCGGTCGCCGCGCAGAAGAATCCGCTGAATTCCGGCGGCGTGGTGGATCTCGCAACCCTGTACAGGGGAACCGACCTGCGCTGGACCTGGCAAGGCGATCTCGCCGGACGCCCGCTCGACTTCGCGGTGGGCATCGCCTACGACGACGAAGCCCAGCATCGCAACGGTTACGAGAACTTCGTCGGCAACGCCTTGGGCGTGGTCGGCGCCTTGCGGCGCGACGAACAGGACAACGTCTACAACATCGACGAGTACGCGCAGGGTACCTGGCGTTTCGCCGATCGCTGGTCGCTGACGCTGGGCGCGCGTCACAGCGTGGTGCGGTTCAAGTCGGCCGATTTCCATGTCACCGGCAGCAATCCCGACGACAGCGGGCGTGTTGCTTATGGCGCCACCAATCCGGTGGCGGGGCTGCTGTTTCGCGCCAGCGACACGTGGCACTTGTACGCGTCATATGGCAATGGGTTCGAGACGCCAACCTTCAGCGAAATCGGCTACAGCCCGGACGGAGCCGGCGGCCTGAACTTCAAACTGCGCCCGGATCGTTCGAAGAATGGCGAGATCGGATCGAAGTGGCGTTTCGCGAACGGTGGAAACCTGGACGTCGCCTTGTTCCAGGCGAACACGCGTGACGAGATCGCGGTGCTTTCCAGTGCGGGCGGCCGCACCACGTACCAGAACGTGGGCCGTTCGCGACGCCGGGGCGCCGAGCTTGGCCTGGGCCTTCCGCTGGCGGACAGGTGGCGGCTGGATGCGGCGTTCACCTGGCTCGACGCGCGCTTCCTCGACGCGTTCGGCGGTTGCGGCGCGCCTGCAGGTTGCGAAGTGCCCGCCCGTGCGCGCATTCCCGGCGTGCCGCGGCGCCTGCTGCACGCGGACCTGCGTTGGGGTGGCGACGTCGGCTGGCATGCGGGCGCAGGCATCGACGCGGCCGGTGCCGTCACGGCCGACGACGCCGGAACGCGGGTCGCTCCCGGCTATGTGGTTGCCGGCGTGAATGCGGGCTATGTCGTGGACACGGCGCGTTGCCGGATCACGCCGTTCGCGCGCATCGACAACCTGTTCGATCGCCGCTACATCGGCTCGGTCATCGTCGACCAGGCCAATGGCGGCAGTTTCGAGCCGGCGCCCGGCCGCAGCTTCTGGCTGGGCGTCAACGTGGCGTTCCGCGCCGAAGATCAGTGATCGCGCCGTTGCGGGATGATGCCGTGCTTGCGGAACTTCCGATACAGCGTGTTGCGGCTGACCCCGAGTGCGCGCGCAACATGGCTGACATTCCAGTCGTGCTGCTCCAGCGAGTGCACCAGTGCCGCGCGCTCGGCGCCTTGCAGGCTCAGGACGGGCGATTCGACGGTGGCGGCTTGCGCCATGTCAACGGGTGGTGCCGTCCTGGCCTCTTCAGGATCCACGATTTCCTGCGGCAGGTTGGATAGCCGGATGACCCGGTCGCTGCACAATGCGGCGGCGGTGCGCAGCACGTTGCGCAACTGCCGGATATTGCCGGGCCAGTGATAGTGCAGCAGGCTGTCGAACGCATCGGCGGCGATGTCCACCGGTTCGCCGTCGCCGCATTCCTCGGCCAGCAGCGTGTGGATCAGGTCGCCCTTGTCCTCGCGCTCCGCGAGCGCCGGCAACTCCAGCGTGGTGCCGGCAAGCCGGTAGTAGAGGTCCTCGCGGAACTCATGTGCCGCGATCATCTGCCGCAGGTCGCGGTGGCTCGCGCTGATCACGTGCAGGTCCACCGGAATGGTCTGGTCGCTGCCGACCGGCGTGACCTCGCGTGCCTCGATGGCGCGCAGCAGGCGCGCCTGCAACTGCACCGGCATGTCGCCGATTTCGTCGAGGAACAGGGTGCCCCCGCTGGACTGGAGGATCTTGCCGGCACGGCCTTCGCGCGACGCACCGGTGAAGGCGCCGGGGCGATAGCCGAACAGTTCGCTTTCGATGAGGTTCTCGGGGATGGCCGCGCAATTGACGGTGACGAAAGGACGGTCGGACCACAGACTGCCCGCGTGCAATGCGTGCGCAAACACGTCCTTCCCCGAGCCGGTCGCACCCTGCAACAGGATCGGCACCTGCTTGGCGAACAGTTGATGGCCGGAAGCGAGGTTGCGGCGCATGCGCGGATCCACGGTGACGTGCCCGTGCATCGCGCTCGGCGAGGCTGCGTGGCGCGGCGTGTCATGGACTTTCCCCGTCGCGGCATGTGGAATGTGCGGCGGTTGCACCAGCGCATAGAAGCGCCGCCCGCGGGCGAGGTCGCGGATGGGCCAGATCGTCGCCGCGGCGTGCGCGGCGCGCTGGCGCATGGTGTCGGCGGCGAACCGGAACAGTTCCTCGATGGGATGCCCGACCAGTGCCGCGCGCGTGCTTGCACCCAGTTGCAGCAGCGCGCTTTCGTTCACCGCCAGCACCCGGCCGTCACCGCCCACGGCGACCAGCGCTTCGTGCAGCAGGCCCACGAATTCGGGGCGGCTGTGGAAGCGCAGGATCCATGCGCCGGAAAATTCCGCGAGGAACTGGAAACGCGAAACCAGGCTGGCGGACATGCTGACCAGTGCGACGGTGTGGCGCTGGATCTCGCGCGTGTCGGCACTGTTGGCCGAGGATGCGTCCAGCGCGCCAAGCAGGTTGCCGTGCGCGTCCAGGATGGGCGCGCTGGAGCAGGACAGGCGGATGTTGTAATCGCGAAAGTGTTCGTCGCGGTGCACCGTGACAGGGCTGCCTTCGGCAAGGCAGGTGCCGATGCCGTTGGTGCCTTCGTGGCGTTCGTCCCAGCGCGCGCCCAGCCACAGGCCGGTGCGCTGGAATTCGCGCTTGAGGGTGGGATCGAGGATGGTGCTGAGGATGGTGCCGTCGGCGTCCGAGAGGATCACCGCGTAACCCGTGCCGGCGATCAACTCGTACAGGTTTTCCATTTCGCAGCGCGCCACATTCAGCAGGCCGCCGAGTTCCTGCTGGCGCTCGCGCAGACCGTGCGCGGGCAGCACCCATGTATCGCGCGGCGTGTGCGGGCGGATGCCGAATTCCTGCAGGCATCGGCTCCAGGAACGTTCGATATGCGGCGCGAGGGCGTCGATACCGCGCTTTTCAGTCACCGCGCGCAGGACCTGCGAAGCATGCGAGTCCGCCAGCGTGGAACCGGTCATGGGCAACCTCCCGACTCGGAATCCAGCGTCTACCTGCCCAGTCTGTGCCTATTCGGCGCGTGATGCAAACGCGTGCGGGCTTGGGTGGCTCGGCGACGCGCCGTGCCTCGAGGTCCGGGTTGCTGCACCAACCCGGCGCATTTCCAATGCGCCTCGCCGATGCGCCGTCCGCGGAGGGTGACCATCAACCGCAGATCCCACGTTGCAGCAAGCGCGTTCCGGTGGGAGGATCAGATGGCGGCACCCCTCTTGGCACGGGAATAGTCCGCAAGATTAGGCGGCAGGACTATCCAGCACGACCGGGGTGATCCAGTGATTTTCCTGGGCATTCACCGACAACCCTGGGCTGGTTCGTCAAGCCGACAAAGAGCTCTCGTCCGGGCGAATCCCGGTCAAGATCCTGAAGCGTTACGAGAAATGGAAAGACATAGCCATGCTTTCCGGCCCTCAAGGGCTACGCGCTATCCGGGGCTTCCGCGATGAGGCGTTGCAAAGCGAGCAAAAAGGCTTCAGGTCGTCCCGGTTGAACGAGCAGTGGCGTGTCATCTACTCCGTGGCGGCTGAGGCCATGACGGTTCAGGTGGTTCGCGTCACACCACACGACTATCGGAGGCACTGAAATGCGCAAGTTCATTCCGGCAAAAAAGCGCGTCAACGTCAGTCCTGGCGTGTCCGTGCGTATCATTCGCGAGCTGCAGGGCCTCAGCCAGACGCAGCTCTCGGCGCTTTGCGGCATCCCTCAAACCACGATCTCGAGCATCGAGAACAGTCGGGTCAACCTTGGCGTTGAGCGTGCCAAGGTGCTGGCAACCGCGCTGCGTTGCCATCCTGCTGTCTTGGTGTTTCCGGGCTGGCAGCTTGAGTCTGCTGCTAACAACTCGGTCAAGCGGACCGGATGGTTCCTGCGGTTTGGTCCTGAACGAATTTCAGGAGCGTGCCATGCACAAACGTCGGAGCCTTCGACTCACGCCCCGAGCTGCCTTACCAGGTCGATGTATTTCTGCCGCGCTTCGTTGGTGCGCATGCCGCGCAGGCGCGACCACGCTTCGTATTTCGCGGTGTTGACGAAGTCGAAGAAGCCGGGCTTGGGGCCGCAGGCGTCGCCGTCGGTGGCTTGCTTGTAGAGCGCGTACAGCTTCAGCAAGGTGTCGTTGTCGGGGCGCGCCGGCAGGCGCTTGACGTCTTCGCTGGCCTGCTGGAAGTCCGTGTCGAGTTCGATGGACACGACGGCGGCACTCAGGCTTTCGGCTTGGCGCGCTTGCTGGTGGCGGGCTTCGCCTTGGCGGTTGGTCCGCGGGCAGCCCGGAGTTCCTGCGCCAGCGCGTCGATGCGCGCCGACAGGTCCTGGACGTCCTTGTGGCTCGGCATGTCCATGCGTTTCATCGCGCGCGCGATGCGCTCGTCGAAAGCCTGCTCGATCTTGCCCATCGCCGCGTTGGTGCGCTTGCGCGCGGATTCCATCCACGGCGTCGCCTGGTCGCGCGCCTGCTTCACCTGCTCCTGCGTGTAGGCGTGGGTTTTTTCCTGGATGCGTACGCCTTCCTCGACCAGCGCATCGAAAAACTTGCCGCCTTCCTGCTGCGTGCGCGACAGCGCGCCAAGGCCCGCCAGCCAGATCTGTTGCGCGGAATCCATCACGCCACGGCTGAAACGCTGTCCCGAAGTGGCGGCATCCTTGGCGGCCTTGAAAGGATCGGGTGTGTCGGTCATGGCGGCTCTCCGGTGGTCGGGATGTCCAATGTACGCCAATCCGGCCGCAAATTCAGAGCAGCGCCGAAACCGGTGCCGGCGTGCGCGGCCAATCGGGCGGCGCGGCCTCGCTGGTCAAGCGGGAAAGCTCTGCGAGGAAGCGCGCGCGCGGCATGTCGTACGCGCCCATGCGCATGAGGTGCGGGTTGGGCACCTGCGCGTCGATCAGGGGAAAGCCGCGTTCCTGCAGGACGTGCGCCAGCGCGTGCAAGGCGACTTTCGATGCGTTGGTGCGGCGCGAAAACATCGATTCGGCGCTGAACATGCGCCCGACCGCGACACCATACAAACCGCCTACCAACAGATCGCCCTTCCACACTTCGAGCGAGTGCGCGTAGCCGAGCAGGTGCAGGTTGGTGTAGGCGGTGATCATGTCGGGCGTGATCCAGGTGCCTTGCTGGTCTTCGCGCGGCGCGGCGCAGGCGCGCATCACGTCCTCGAAGGCGCGGTCCATGCTCCATTGCCACGTGGACTTGCGCAGGAACCTCGCGAGGCTGTGCGAGCGATGCACGGAATCGGTCTCGAACACGCAACGCGGGTCGGGCGACCACCACAACAGCGGGTCGCCTTCCGAGTACCACGGGAAAATCCCGCGCGTGTACGCCGCGACCAGCCGTTGCGGCGACAGGTCGCCACCGAATGCGAGCAGCCCGTTGGGCTCGGTCAGCGCGTTGCGTGGGTCGGGAAACAGCGCGGGCGCGAGCGGGTCGAGCGGCTGGATGCGCATCACGACGCCGGATCGCGTTCTGCAAAGGGAGAATGTGCGAGCAATTCGCGGCCGCGTTCCTCCAGCAGCGCCTCTTCGCGTTCCAGCGATGCGCGGATCGCGGCGCGGAAGCCGGCGTCTGCGATGTAGTGGCGCGAGTGCGTGCGCGTGGGCAGGAACCCGCGCGCCAGCTTGTGCATGCCTTGCGCGCCCGGTTCGAAGCGGTGCAAGCCGTGCCGCAGGCAATGCTCGATGCCCTGGTAATAGCAAAGCTCGAAGTGCAGGCCGGGCACCTGTTCGCGCGCGCCCCAGTAGCGGCCGTACAAGGTGCCGGCGCCGGACAGGAACAGCGCACCCGCGATGATGCTGCCTTCCTGGCGCGCGAACGCGACGTGCGAATGTTCCGGAAATGTGGCGCCGAGGTGGCGGAAGAAGTCCAGCGTCAGCGTTGGCGTATTGCCTTTCTCGTCGAACGTGTGGGTGTAGAGATGGTGCATCGAGCGCCACTCGTCGTCACCTAGCGAACCGCCGTCGCGGAATTCGCACTCGATGCCTGCGTCCGCGATCTGCGCGCGTTCGCGGCGGATGGCATTGCGGCGCTTGTGGGTGAGGGCGCCGAGGAAATCCTTGAAGTCGCGCCAGCCGTCGCGGTTGCTCCACTGGAATTGCCAGTCGGAGCGTGCGAGCCACGCGTCGTCGAACGCGCCGGTGTCTTCATCGCGCAGGAAATCAACGTGCGCAGACGACAAGCCCGTGCGCTCGGTCAACTCGCGCAGCCCGGCCGCAAGCGTTGCGCGATGTTGCGCGGCGCGAGATCCGTCGCCGGCCAGCAGGCGCGGGCCGGTC
>DATEKI010000141.1:0-4922 GCA_035277545.1 Rhodanobacteraceae bacterium
ACCCTTCACGCTGCTGCATTTCGACAACCATCCCGACTGGGTGCGGCTGGCACCGCGCTGGCACTGCGGGTCGTGGGTCAACCGCGTGCTGGCGCTGTCGAACGTGCAACGCGTGGTCACGGCCGGACCATGCAGCGACGACCTGGTCGATCCCGGCCGCAAGGGCGGCAACCTGCCCGCGCTGGACGCGGGCAGCCTCGCCTTGTTTCCGTGGCAGCACGAGCCTTCGCGCGTGCGCCGCCGCATCGCCGACGGTCCAGGTCACGCGTGGCGCGATGGCCATATCCATTGGCGCAACCTCGCGGACATGTCGCTGCAGCAGGCCACGGAAGCGGTGCTGGCGGCAATCCCGACCGAAGCCATCTGGATCAGCATCGACAAGGACGTGCTGCCCGAACACGAAGCCCTGACCAACTGGGACCAGGGCCAAATGCCCCTGGCTGCGTTGCTTGCGATGCTGCACGCGGCCGGGCAACGCAAGCGGGTGCTGGGCGCTGACATCTGCGGTGAATATTCGCCGCCGCGGCACGCCAACTGGCTGAAACGCATCGAATCGAGGATGGACCAGCCCATGCGCGATGCGAACGATCGACAAAGGATCGAAGACAACAGCCGCACCGACTGCCTGCTCGCGCGCACGTTGTTCGACGCTTGCGCTTTCGGCGTCGCGCCATGACTGTCGTACCCTGCCCAGGTGGCCGATCGGCAGCGCACACCTCCCAGCGGCATGATTGAATCCACCACCCACCCCTCCATCGACGCGTTCGCGCCGGACGCGTGGAACCGCCTGTTTCCGCACGAGCTGGAGGATCATGCCTACCTGCGTGCGATCGAGCGCGCAGGCCTGGAAGGGTTTCGCTATCTGTATTTTTCCGTGCGCGACGGCGACCGGCTGCAGGCCGCCGCGCCCGCCTTCGTCACCGATTACCGCCTCGACACCACGGTGCAGGGCGGACTGCGACGGGCGACCGAAGCCCTCGCAAAGGTTTTCCCGCGCCTGCTGCGCATCCCGATGCTGTCGCTGGGCTCGCCCGTGACCGAACGGTGCCGGGCGGGCTTCGCGCCCGGCTCGACGCCCGGGCAACGCACGGCGTGGCTGGACGCGATCCTCGCGCAGGCGGAAACCGTCGCGGCAAAAGAAAAATTCGGCATGCTCGCGGTGAAGGATGCGCCACTGGACGAACCTGCATGGCAACAGGTTTGTCCCCGCCATGGCCTGCGAGCCCTGCCCGGCTTGCCCGGCGCGACGCTGCACATTCCCTGGCGCAACATCGACGGCTACCTCGAATCGCTGGGCGCCTCCACGCGCAAGGATCTGCGCCGCAAGTGGCGCGCGGGCGCGGCGCTGAAGATCGAATGGCGCAGCAGTCTCACGGGCATCGCGGAGGACGTGCAACGCCTGTATCGCGGGACGCTGGCGAACGCGGAACTTTCGTTCGAGGAATTGACGCCGGCGTATTTCGAAAACGTGCTGGATGGCATGCCGGGGCGTGCCTTTTGCGTCACCTATTCCGAAGGCGAGAAGCTGGTCGCGTTCAACCTCGTGCTGCGGGATTCCGGGCGCCTGCTCGACAAGTTCCTCGGCATGGACTACGCGGCCATGGATCGCTACAACCTCTACCACGTGAGTTGGCTGGAGAACATCCGCCATTGCATCGAACACGGCATCGGCGTGTACGAATCAGGCCAGGGGTTGCAAGCCGAAAAGCGCCGGCTCGGAAGCACCCTGCACGCCAATGCGCTGTGGTACCGCCATCGCAACCGGTTCGTGGACGGCGTGTTCGCGCGTTTCGAATCGCTGGCCAGCCTGGACCGCTTCGACGACAACGCGGAGACCGCGAATCCCCACGCGCCGCGGGCCTGACGCCCGACGCGCGCAGCCCGCCGGCGCAACAGCGTGGCCCGGCACATGTTCGGCGTAGCCTGACCGGCCGGTCAACGCAGGAACGGCTCGACACATGTCATCATCGAACGGTCGCACGGGGCCAAACGGCGTTGCCCGTCTCGCCAGTTCCTTTTCGTTCCGGGAAACCGTGCAGCGCCTGCTCGCCGCGCTCGCAGGGCACGGCATCAAGGTTTTCGCCACCTGGGACCAACAAGCCGAGGCCAATGCCGCCGGGTTGGCCATGCCACCCGCCACGCTGATCGTGTTCGGCAATCCGAAGTCAGGGACGCCACTGATGCTGGCGCAACCCGAATCCGCGCTCGACCTTCCGCTCAAGGTCCTGGTCATCGAGTCCGACGGCCGGGTGTCCGTCTGCTTCAACACGCCGGATTACATCATCCGGCGCCATGCCCTGCCGGAGCATCTGTCCGCGAACCTGGCGCCCGCGTTCGCGCTGATCGAACGCGCGTTGCAAACCTGACGCCGGGTCGCTTGATGGCGAGTAACATCGCTGCAGGATCGACCGGCAGGTCGGTCGCCCAAGCGTGTCGGAGGATGCACCATGCGTGTCCCTGCCTCGATGGCCGCGCTTCGAACCCTTGCGACCCTTGCGCTTGCGCTGGCTGTTGGCATGCCGGGCGCCGGCGCCGCACAACGTGCCCCTGCCGCGCATCCGGGCCTCGCCACGGAAATCGTTTTCCTCGGCACCGCGGGCGGACCGCCGCTGCGGCTCGATCGATCGGAACCCTCCACGCTGCTCATCGTCGACGGGCGCGAGTATCTGATCGATTGCGGGATCGGAACCATCCGCCGGATGCTCGAGGCCGGCATCAGGTCCGAGCAGGTCGGGACGATCTTCCTCACGCACCTTCACGCGGACCATGACCTCGGCCTCGCCGATGTCATGGCGAACGATTTCGTCCATGAGGATCTCTTCGGGGCTGCCGGGCCCATCAACATTTATGGGCCGCCACAAACCAGGGAGCTTGTCGATGCGGCGTTCCACTTCATCACGGTCGGCTTTCGACCCTTCGAGGCTGAAACGCCGTCCGCCTATCGCATCGGCAACGGGCAGTTCGTGAGCCCCTTCGTCGCGCACGAGTTCAATCGAGACGGCGTGATCTTCCGGGACGACAAGATCAGCGTCACCGCTGCCGAAAATTCGCATTACGCGTTGATGCCGATCCAGCAACGCGAGGCGTTGAAATCCTATTCCTACCGGATCGAAACACCGCACGGCGTGATCGTATTCACGGGCGATACGGGCCCGAGCGACGCGGTTGCCCGATTGGCGAAGGGCGCCGATGTGCTGGTGGCGGAAGCATCGAGCCGCGACGTCGGGGACCGCGACCGGTTCATCGATTCGATGGCGGCACGGAATCATTGGCCGCCGCAACGCGTCCAGACATTCCGCGCCCACTTCACCACCGAGCATCTCGACACGGACGGCATCGCTGCGCTTGCCACGAAGGCGCAGGTGAAGGCGGTGATGCTTTACCACTACGACCCTCTGGACAAGGCCGACCAGGCAGCCTATGCAAGGGGCGTCAAAAAACACTTTTCCGGCTCGGTCTTCGCGCCCGATGATCTCGATCGCTATTGCATGATTGCCGGCGTCGCTGGCCCTTGCCGGGACCAGCCCAGGCGGTCTCACCGCCAGCGAACCCCTGCATGACCTGCTGCGCCCGGCCGCATCCGCCCCGCTGTCGCAAGAACACTGCGAGCGAGCCGGCACCCCTGCCTTTTGACCCATGCCCGCACGAATGCGCTGGTTATCATGTCGGGATCGTTCCGGAGGGTCAGTCATGTCCATTTCCCGCCTTGCGGCGCTTGCCGCTTCCGTCGCACTCGCGTTGCCGGCTGCGACGCTGGCCTTGCCCGCAGCCGCGGCGTCCGCGCCCGCAACCCCGGCGCGCGCGATGTCGTTCGGCGCGCTGCATTGGCGCCTGATCGGTCCGTTCCGTGCGGGACGCACGCTGGCGGTCACGGGCGTCGTCGGCCAACCCAATCATTTCTACATGGGTGCGGTGGACGGTGGCGTGTGGGAAACCATCGACGCGGGCCGCACTTGGCAGCCGATCTTCGATTCCGAGGACGCCGGCTCCATCGGCGCGATCGCGGTCGCGCCATCCGACCCGAACGTCCTCTACGTCGGTACCGGCGAATCCGACATGCGCTCGGACATCGCGCAGGGCAACGGGATGTACAAGTCCACGGATGGCGGCAAGACCTGGTCGCACATCGGCCTCGCAGATTCGCAGCAGATCGCGATGATCCGCGTCGATCCGCACAACCCCGACCGCGTGTTCGTGGCGGCGCTGGGACATCCCTACGGACCGAACGCCGAGCGCGGCGTGTTCCGCTCGCTCGACGGCGGCAAGAGCTGGAAGAAGGTGCTGGGCCCGAACGCCGACACCGGCGCGATCGACCTGATCTTCAAACCGGGCGACGCCAACGTGATCTACGCATCGCTGTGGCAGACGCGGCGGCCACCGTGGAACGTGTATCCCCCGTCGAACGGCCCCGGCAGCGGCCTGTACAAGTCCACTGACGGTGGCAACACCTGGACGCATCTCGAAGGCCACGGTTTTCCATCGAAGGGACTGGGCCGCATCGGCATCGCGATTTCCGACGCAGCGCCCGACCGCATCTACGCGATCGCGGATGCGACCGACGGCGGCCTGTATCGTTCCGACGACGCCGGCAAGACCTGGAAGAAAACGTCCGGCGACCCGCGCATCTGGCAGCGCGGCTGGTATTTCGGGCAGATCACCGCCGACCCGAAGGACCCCGATCGCCTCTACGCGATGAACACCATCGAGTTGCGCTCGGATGACGGCGGCAAGCATTTCGTGCCGGTGCTGGGCGATCCGACCGGCGACGATTACCACGAACTGTGGATCGACCCGGATCACCCGGACCGCCAGATCATGGGCGTGGACCAGGGCGCGATCATCACCACCAACGGCGGCAAGACCTGGTCCTCCTGGTACAACCAGCCGACCGCGCAGATGTACCACGTCAGCGTGGACAACCG